>JAAVFS010000073.1 GCA_014800605.1 Bacteroidales bacterium
CCCGGCAACCTCACAATGTTCACAATTCTGCCGGATAGGGGTATTACAAAAATCGCTGAAACTGTCTTAGTTTCAGCGATCTGCGGCATTCTGCCGTTTTGTTAAGTGACCCCGGAGAGGCTCGAACTCTCGACCCACTGATTAAGAGTCAGTTGCTCTACCAACTGAGCTACGGAGTCTTTTGCATCAGGCGGCGGCTTGGTGGCCGTTTTTCCGCTTTTGCGTTGCAAAGGTAGTATGTTTTTGTAATGTATGCAAATTTTTTTGCAATTATTTTACGGATATTTTTACGGGGCGTTTTGGCGGGAGGGTGGGGCGGTTGCATAAGTCGCGGAGGATTACTATCTTTGCGAGGTATATGGGACGATTGCTTGCTATCGATTATGGACGTAAGCGCACGGGTATTGCGGTGACTGATACTCTGCGTATTGTCGCGACGGGTCTGACTACGGTGCGCTCGCATGAGCTGGGCGCTTTCCTCCGGGAGTATGTTTCGCGTGAGCCTGTGGATGCTATCATTGTGGGGTATCCGACGGATATGCGCGGGATTGAGTCAGAGTCGATGCGATATATTCGTCCGGCTATCGAGAGGCTGCGCAAGGAGCTCCCGGCCGGGATTGAGTTCATTTTTTATGATGAGAGGTTTACGTCGGTTCTGGCCCACCAGGCGATGATTGCGGGTGGGATGAAGAGGAGTGACCGTCGTGACAAGGCTATCGTGGATGAGATCTCGGCGACGATTATTTTAAATGATTATTTACAAAGTAGTTCATATAAATCATGAAACTTCCTGTATATCTCTATGGACATCCGGTGCTTCGCGCTGAGGCGGCTGATGTAGATTTGAATGACCCGACGCTTCCGAAGCTTGTCGATGATATGTTTGAAACGATGTATGCCTCGGAGGGTGTGGGACTTGCTGCTCCGCAGATTGGCAAGAGTATTCGCCTTGTGGTGATTGATGCGAGTCCGGTGGCTGATGCGTTTCCGGAGTGTGAGGGGCGTAAGCTGGTGCTCATCAATCCTGAGGTGGAGGTGCTCGATGGCGATCCGATCAGTCGCTCTGAGGGGTGCCTTAGTCTGCCGGGATTGTCGGATGATGTCAAGCGTGTGGAGCATATCCGGCTGACGTGGGATGATCTGGATGGTAATGAACACTCTGAGGAGATGTCGGGCTTTTTGGCGCGCATTGTCCAGCATGAGTGTGACCACCTGGATGGGCATGTGTATATCGACCATGTCAGCGCTATCCGCCGCCAGCTGCTGCGAAGCAAGCTGAATAATATTGTGGAGGGACGTATCCGCTGTGACTATCCGGTCAAGGCTGCTGCCCGCCGTAAGAAGTAAGTAAACCATAAATCAAGTGATATGGCTGACGATAAGAAAGTAATCTTCTCAATGGTGGGTGTGTCGAAGATATATCCGCCGCAAAAACAGGTTTTAAAGAATATATATCTATCTTTTTTCTATGGTGCGAAGATCGGCATCATCGGTCTGAATGGCTCGGGTAAGTCGTCGCTGCTTAAGATTATAGCGGGGATTGACAAGAGCTATCAGGGTGAGGTGGTCTGGGCTCCGGGCTATAGTGTGGGCTATCTTGAGCAGGAGCCTCAGCTTGACCCTGACAAGACGGTGATTGAGGTCGTGCGCGAGGGTGTGCAGCCTATCATGGATCTGCTTGCCGAGTTTGATAAGATCAATGAGGCTTTTGCTGATCCGGATGCTGACTTTGACTCACTGCTTGCGCGCCAGGCTGAGCTTCAGGATAAGCTTGATGCGGCTGACGCTTGGAATATTGACTCGAAGCTTGAGAGGGCTATGGACGCTCTGCAGTGCCCGCCTGACGATCAGAAGATCGCGACGCTCTCGGGTGGTGAACGTCGCCGTGTGGCTCTCTGCCGTCTGCTCCTCCAGCAGCCGGATGTCTTGCTGCTCGACGAGCCTACCAACCATCTTGACGCTGAGTCGATCGACTGGCTGGAGCAGCATTTGCAGCAGTATCCCGGCACGGTGATCGCGATTACTCACGACCGCTATTTCCTTGATCATGTGGCCGGATGGATTCTTGAGCTTGACCGTGGCGAGGGTATCCCATGGAAGGGCAACTACTCTTCATGGCTCGAGCAGAAGACTAAGCGTATGGCTCAGGAGGAGAAGCAGGCGAGCAAGCGCCGCAAGACTCTGGAGCGTGAGCTCGAGTGGGTGCGCATGGCTCCTAAGGCGCGTCAGGCTAAGGGTAAGGCCCGACTGTCGAGCTATGACCGACTGCTCAATGAGGACCAGAAGCAGAAGGAGGAGAAGCTTGAGATCTTTATCCCCAATGGTCCGCGTCTGGGCAATAAGGTGATCGAGGCTACGGGCCTGTCAAAGGCTTACGGCAAGAAGCAGCTCTTCAAGGACCTTAATTTCACCCTGCCGCCAAATGGCATTGTGGGCGTGATTGGCCCGAATGGGGCGGGTAAGACCACGCTGTTCCGCCTGATCATGGGTCAGGAGACTCCGGATGCGGGCACATTTGATGTGGGTGAGACTGTCAAGATCGCGTATGTCGACCAGCGTCACCATGACTTGCTGCCCGAGCGTAGTGTCTATGAGGTCATCTCGCAAGGTGTCGAGTCGTTCCGAATGGGTGGCCGCGATGTCAATGCCCGCGCGTATCTGTCGAAGTTCAATTTTGCCGGCGCTGACCAGGAGAAGAAGATCGGTGTGCTCTCGGGCGGTGAACGCAATCGCCTGCATCTCGCGATGGCACTCAAGGAGGAGGGGAATGTCCTGCTGCTTGACGAGCCGACCAATGATATTGATGTCAACACGCTGCGTGCGCTTGAGGAGGGTCTGGACGACTTTGCCGGATGTGCCGTTGTCGTGAGTCACGACCGATGGTTCCTGGATAGAATCTGTACGCACATTCTGTCGTTTGAGGGTGACGGCAACGTTGTCTTCTACGAGGGTTCATACAGTGACTATGAGGAATTTAAAAAAGAGCATAACGGTGGTAAGGAGCCTCCGCGCCGTCGCTACCGTAAATTGATGGACTGATGCGCCGCCTCGGATTCATAGCACTGCTATCGATAGCCTGCGCGACCGGGCTGTTGTCGACCGGGTGTACGGAAAATGCCCGTCTGCTACAGGCTCTCGGTAACGCCAATATCAATCTCGTCGGTCAGGACAACGGGATGGGAGGCCACTGCGACGGCCTGACCCTCTCGGCTGATACTGTAGTTATGACCTACAATTTCTGGCCCGAGCAGGCCGGTGAGGATCTGCTGGCTGACCCGGAGACTCCGGAGGTCAGTCGTCCGCAGGCTCGCCGTGGCCTGAAGGCTCTTATGAAGGAGCATGCCGATGTGGCAGATGCTATGCTCAAGGCCAAGGCCGGGTTTATCTACCGCAGGAAGTTTGTCGACGGTAAGATTGATGTCTATTTCTCACCTGAACAGGTGGAGACGGCTTTCCGGCAAATCCAGTAAATACGGCTCCGATGAAGCTGATATGTACGCTCTCTGCTGCTGCCATGATGTGCGTCTCGACACTGCTGTCGGGGTGCATGAAGTGGGAGCATGGTGAGGGCGTTCATGATTTTGATGTGGAGGAGGGGCTGCTGATAGCCTGCGAGGGCAATTTCCAGTATGGCAATGCCACCCTGAGCTATTACGACCCTGCGACCCGGACGGTAGAGAATGAGGTGTTTCTGCGGGCTAACGGGATGAAGCTCGGCGATGTGGCTCAATCGGTCACGCTCGACCCTGACGGCAAGCGGGCATGGATTGTGGTCAACAATTCGCATGTCGTATTTGCTATCGACACGCACACATTTGTCGAGCGGGGGCGCATCACGGGGCTCCCCTCGCCACGATATATGCATATCGTCAGTCTGACAAAGGCTTATATCACCCAGCTGTGGAGCAACTCGATCATCATAGTCAATCCGTCGAACTATACGACCACGGGAGCGATCACCGTGCCCGGCATGACGGTGCAGACCGGCTCGACGGAGCAGATGATCGGACTGAACGGCTACGTCTATGTGGCTTGCTGGAGCTATCAGAACCGCCTCCTGCGCATTGATCCGGAGACAGACCGGATAACGGCGACGCTTGAGGTCGCGCCCCAGCCTCGGAGCATGGTTGTTGACTATCAGGGGCGTATCTGGCTGCTGTGCGACGGCAGCTATCCCGGTCAGACCGACGCGGCACATTTGCAATGCGTCGATCCGGAGAAGATGGAGGTGGTGTCTGATTATCAGTTTGATATGTCGTCCACGCCATCGTCGCTGAGAGTCGACCCCACGAGGCGTCGCCTCTACTGGATAGATGGCGACGTCTGGGAGATGTCGGTTGATGAGACGGTGCTACCGGTGATGCCAACTATCGGCTCGCGAGGTACACTTTATTATAGTCTTTATGTCAGTCCCGTCTCCGGCGATCTGTATCTTGCAGATGCGATAGACTACCAGCAACCAGGGATTGTTTATAGATACTCGGCTGAGGGTGAGTTGATTGATGAGTTTTATGTCGGAGTAAATCCGTCGTCGTTCGGATGGATAGGAGTGGCGAAATAATAAGACTCCTGGCAGCACTTGCGGCCATTATCTTCGCATGGCCGGCCCTGTCGGCGCGTGACGTGGAGCGGAGCCTTGATCAGGTTGAGGTCAGAGCCCGCAGGCCGTTGCGCGAGATCGGCGCGACGCTGACCCGCATCGATTCGGCCGCCCTGCATCTAAGCCCTGCTCAGTCTATGGCGGATGTCCTGGCCTACAATTCGGGTATCTTCGTCAAGAGCTATGGGCGAGCGTCGCTGTCGACCGTTGCCTTCCGCGGCACTTCACCCAGCCACACATCCGTAAGCTGGAACGGCCTGCCTGTCAACAGCCCTATGCTCGGCATGACTGACTTTTCGACCATACCGTCCAACTTTGTCGATGGTGCCGACCTTCTGCACGGATCATCGTCGCTCGCCGATAATAGTGGAGCGCTTGGAGGCTCTGTCAAGCTCTCAACACGGACGCCCGACCCCGAGTCGGGACTCTCTCTCGGCTATACTCAAGGGGTGGGCAGCTACTCGACCTTCGACGAATATCTGCGGGTGGCCTACGGCGGAACGCGTGTGTCGGCATCAACGCGCATAGCGGTAGCTTCGTCGGCCAATGACTTCCACTTCATCAATCGAGACAAGAAGGAGAATGTGCTTGGCCCGGACGGCCAGATTGTCAGCCAGTACAACCCTCGGGAGACCAATCGGAGTGGAGCTTTCTGTGATTTTAATGCCATGCAGGACGTCACGGTAGCGCTCGCACCACGCGACCGGTTGGCTGTAAGCGCCTGGGTGACACGGTCGCGCCGGGAGCTGCCGCTGCTGACTACTGACTACTCATCGATCGGAGAGTTTGAGAATGTCAGGCACGAGACCACGCTGCGCGCCGTAGCCTCGTGGACTCACATCGCCGGCCGCCTGCGCACGACTGCACGGGGTGGATATATCTTCTCCAGGCTCGACTATGACTACACGCGTGCGCTGTCGCCGGAGGTGATGTCGCAATTGACACGGTCGCGGTCGCGAGTGCAGACCCTGCTCGGTCAGGCCTCGTCAGAGCTGTTTTCGAGCGACCGCCGTTGGCTCTTTACCGCCGGCGTAGCATTCCGGCAGCACTTCGTCAAGAGCTCAGACCGATCGGCTATGGAGAATGATATGGTCTCGGCGGCGTACAACGTCGGGCAGGCGGAGCTGTCGCTCGATGCCTCCGTCAAGTGGCAGCCGAACAGCAGGGTAGGGGTGTCGCTTATTCTGCGTGAAGACCTGCACCGCGACACGTGGTCGCCGCTGATTCCTGCCTTGATGGCCGACTGCGCACTGACCGCCGACGGCTCCCTCACGATGCACACCTCCGTGTCGCACAATTATCACTACCCGTCGCTCAATGACCTCTACTTCATGCCGGGAGGAAATCCGTCGCTCCGGAGCGAGCACGGATGGAGCTATGATGCAGGTCTCTCTTGGGCGAAGAATTTGTCTGACGTAGTTGCCCTGAGCGCTTCGGCGACATGGTTTGATTCGCGTATCGACGACTGGATTCTGTGGCTGCCGACTGTCAAGGGGTTCTTCTCGCCCCGCAATGTCAAGGCGGTGCATGCCTACGGTGTTGAGGCAAATGTCGCCGCGTCGTGGCGCCCGGCTTCCGAGTGGCAGCTGAAGATCGACTCCCACTATAGCTTCACCCCCTCGGTCAATGTCGGCGAGCCGATGTCGCCGGCTGACAGATCGGTAGGTCGGCAGCTCCCGTACATTCCCCGCAATTCCGCCTCGCTGACGGCATCGTTAGCTTGGGGGCAGTGGATACTGACCTATCAGTGGTGCCACTACAGCCGCCGCTACACGATGTCGAGCTCTGACGTCACCCTCTCAGGCTCGCTGCCATCCTACTTTATGAGTAATGTAGCCCTTGAGCGGAGGATTGAGAAGTCATTTGCCGATATGTCGGTCAAGGCGGTCGTCAACAATCTCCTTAACGAGGAGTATCTCTCGGTGCTTTCGCGACCGATGCCGGGCATTAACTTCGAGATATTTTTCAGCATCACGCCCCGATGGTAGCCTATATGGTGCGCGATATGCGGAGAGAGGAGAAGTCGGTGGCATCTATCTCGTCGGCCAGACGGTCAAGGTAGCCTTTGGCGTCATCGGCATAAGTCCTTGACTCACTGCCGTCGGAGATGCCGACCAAGATAGTCGACAGAGTCATTAGAGCAATATAGTTTTCGAGGAAGTCGCGCATCTGCCGGGCGTCAAGGCCTTCGCGCATCTTGAGGTTGATTTGGAGCATCAGCTCTGTGCCGGGCGCTTCATAGTAGTTTGACGGTTCGATTTTGTAATCGGCCACCGACGGCGCGATTCTCATCATGGCTGCCAGAAAGTGAAACACGAGTTGTTGATTGAGCGCAAAGTCGCGGTCAGGGGTGAGGACATTGGCATACTCATCCGAAAGGGATGACTTCAGAGCGATAATTGACTGGATGCGAGCGCGCATGGCGGCTGCAGATAGGGTGATAAGCATGTGTTAGTGATATTAGAAATTGTACATTAATGATTAGAAGAGCGAACGGCGCCCGAGGCGGTGGCCGCGCTCGCTTCGGCGAAGGGCTTTGTAGCGGAAGTAGGCTCGCCGTCCGGAGAAGAAGCTCAGATAGAATGACGGAGCATCCTCCTCGTCGATCACGTCGATGACGGCTTGGCTAATTGTCAACTTTGGATTCTTCTTTCGCCTCTCGGCTACACGCTCCGCCATGTCGCGCCACATACGGTGTCGGAGTGTGCTGACGGGAGCGTTGCGGTCACGGAGGTATCTGCTTACGCGGTGGAGCGCCGTCTCGTAGCCGGTGTAGAAGTGAGGAGCGCGCCCGCTGAGGACCTTTTTGACTATTTCATCGAGAGTCGGAGGGGTGTCGCCGGACCGGCTTTGGAGCTCGCGATTACAGGCGTTAACAAAATCCCGGTACCGTCGCATTGTGGTGTCAAGCATAGTGATGAAAAGATTAATGAATAACTAAACTGGTAATAAAATCAATCAATAAATGGTAATACATACATGACAAAAGTACAACAATGGGATGTGCGAAATCAACGGTTAGCCAGTTAAATTATGTTAACCTATGAGACGGTGGAGTTATGCAAGCGTTGTAAGAATGTTTTATGTAATTAAAAAAACGTACATTTGCGTATCGGCTGACAGCCATATAAACTAAAGTAATTATACCTGATATAATGAAGGAACTTAAAGACATCTCAATGGGCGGTGAACGCCCCCTTTTCGCATCACACGATTTGCATCTTGACAACGTAACCATAACCGCCGGTGAAAGCGGTATCAAGTGCTGTTCGAATATTCATGCCGACAATTGCCGCTTCGAGGGTAAATATCCCTTCTGGCATGTCGACGGCTTTAAGATACACAACTGCCTCTTCACTCCCGGTGCGCGCGCAGCGCTCTGGTATTCAAAAGATTTGGAAATGACCGACACCATCGTCGATGCGCCTAAGATGTTCCGCGAGATGACGTCACTCCGCCTTGAGCGCGTAAAGCTCAACGATGCTCTCGAGACATTCTGGCACTGCTCGAAGGTGAAGCTGGAGGATGTTGAGGTGCAGCACGGCGACTATCTGTTCATGCACTCTCGCGACATCAAGATCCGCAACTATCGCCAGCAGGGCAACTATTCATTCCAGTATTGCCGCAACGTCGAGATACATAACGCTGTGATAGATTCTCGCGATGCGTTCTGGGAGACTGAGAATGTGACAGTCTATGACTCGTCAATCGACGGCGAATTCCTCGGCTGGCACTCCAAGAACCTGAAATTCGTGCGCTGTCATATCAGCGGTATCCAGCCCCTATGTTATGCCGAAGGTCTTGTGCTTGAGGACTGTACATTCGACCCCTCGTGCAATCTTGCATTTGAAGATTCGTCAGTCAAGGCTGTTATTAATTCGCCTGTGACCTCTATCAAGAATCCCCGCGAAGGCTCCATCGCAGCCGAGAGCTTCGGCGAGATCATCTTCGACGAGAATCTGCGTCGGCCCGGCAATTGCAAGGTGACACTCCTCCCTAAAAAGCAATAAGTGACTCGGGCTATGGATTTTGACCATCTGACACCACGTTCAGGCTCAGGTTCCTATAAGTGGGATACGGTTCCGACCGAGGGGATCATACCGCTCTGGGTCGCCGATATGGATTTCACCGTCGCACGGCCTATTGTCGATGCGCTGCGCAGGCGTGTGGATCATGGTATCTTCGGCTATACTTATGTTGCGGAGCCCTATTATGACGCCGTTATGAATTGGTACGCCGACAGATATGGCGTCGGCATCACTGCCGATGATATCCTTTACACCTCAGGAGTCGTCCCGGCTATTTCAGCCTCGATCAAGGCGCTGACTCATCCCGGCGACGGCGTTGTTATCATGACTCCGGTCTACAACTGCTTCTTCTCGTCGATTCGCAACAATGGTTGCCGCGAGGTCGATGTGCCACTCATCCGTGAGGACTTCACCGACCGGACATTTAGCTATAAGATAGACTTCCCGAATCTTCAGATAGCACTCAATGACCCTCGCAATCGCGTATTGCTCCTATGCAATCCTCACAATCCTGCCGGTAGAGCCTGGACGCCTGAGGAATTGGGCGAGATTGTAGCCCTCTGCCGTCGGACCGGCACAACCCTTCTCTCCGATGAGATCCATGCCGATCTGACCATGCCCGGCTATCGGTTTGCCCCCGTGCTGTCAGTTGCCGGGGAGGGTGATCCGGTCGTCACATTCAGCTCCCCGTCTAAAGCCTTCAATACGGCGGGGCTGCAGATAGCCAACATTATAACCCGTTCGTTCTCGCTCAGATATGCCATTGACCGGGCGCTCAATGACAATGAAGTCTGCGATGTAAATCCATTTGGCGTCGAAGCGCTCATAGCCGCCTACAACGAAGGTCGCCCATGGCTCGCCGAAGCGGTGGAGTATATTCATGCGAATGCCGTTCGCACCGTCTCCCGCCTCCTGGAGGCGCTCCCGTTTGTCACCATAGCGCGCCTCGAGGCTACCTATCTGCTCTGGGTAGATATCTCGCGCCTGCATCTCAACTCCACGGAGCTTGAGGAGCTGCTGTGTGATAGATATAAGGTGTGGGTCAATGCCGGCGACATGTATGGAGCCGATGGTTACATTCGAATCAATCTCGCTACATCGGCCGACCTGCTTTCCGAAGGGATCGAGCGGTTGATAAAAGGGCTGTCCGACATTTATAATCAGAATACTCTTCTCGACTGACGGTGGCCGATATCTCCTACATACAGGACGGGCGTCACATGACCTTCCGGCAGCAGCTTCGGTTGGCTGTCACCCTCGCCATCCCTGCTATCCTTGCCCAGCTGTCGAGCATCATAATGCAATATATCGATGCGTCGATGGTCGGTCAGCTCGGCACCGACCCGGCCGCTTCGATCGGTCTGGTGTCGACTTCGCTATGGCTCTTCTGGGGCACCTGCTCCGCTCTCACTGTTGGGTTCTGCGTGCTTGTGTCGCATAAGATCGGTGCCAAGGATTATCAGTCGGCGCGAGACATCCTGCGTCAGGCGATCACATCGACCATAATCTTCAGTCTGGTAATCACTGCGATAGGGCTGGCGATAGCGCAGCCACTACCTCACTGGCTCGGAGGCGGTGACGAGATATGCGGGGGAGCTACGCAATACTTCCTCATCTATGTCCTTGCGCTCCCGATGCTGAGTCTCAACTATTTGGCAGGTGGCATGCTTCGTTCGGCCGGCAACATGAAGACTCCGAGCATGCTCAACATCTTGATGTGCGTCTTTGACGTGGTCTTCAACTTCTTCCTTATATTCCCGACCCGCAACGTCACGATCGGGACCTGGGAGCTCACTCTGCCGGGAGCAGATCTCGGCATAGCCGGAGCAGCCCTCGGCACGGTCCTGGCCGAAGTGCTGACCGCCACCATTATGCTCTACTACCTGCTCTGCCGGCAGAAAGGGTTGGCGCTGAGGCACACCCGCGGCAGCTTCCGCCCGTCTATCCCTCTGATCAAGCGCGTGCTGCATATTTCGGCGCCGATGACAGTCGAGCATGCTGTCATCTGCGGGGCGCAGATTATGATAACGGTGATTGTAGCTCCCCTGGGGCCGGTGGCAATTGCGGCCAACTCATTCGCCGTCACTGCTGAAAGTCTATGCTATATGCCGGGCTACGGTATCGGCGACGCGGCCACGACCCTTGTCGGCCAGAGTCACGGAGCCGGGCGCCCCGACCTCGTCAAGCGGTTCGGCTATATATCGGTCGGTCTCGGCATGGCCGTCATGACAGTCATGGGGATGATTCTCTATATTGCGGCTCCGGCTATGATGCACATAATGACTCCTGTGGCCGAGATTTCCGACCTCGGATCACAGATACTTCGTATCGAGGCGTGGGCAGAGCCTATGTTTGCCGCCTCGATAGTGGCTTACGGCGTCTTTATCGGAATGGGCGATACCATCATCCCGGCGTGCATGAACTTCAGCAGCATCTGGATCGTCAGAGTCCCGATGGCTGCCTTCCTTGCAACGCGTATAGGGTTGAAGGGTGTCTGGATTGCTATGGCTGTGGAGCTGACCTTCCGCGGGCTTATCTTCCTCATACGTCTCTTCCGCGGCTCTTGGATCAAGACCGGCTCGACCGGCCGGCACAAGGTTAATAGCATAAAACAATAGGACGTAGCTCAGTGAGAGTTACGCCCTATTTGTCGCGATTTCGTTCCGGATAATATAGAAAAGGTACAACTCATTGAGTTGCACCTTGTTACTTTTGGTTTGTCGGGGTGAGAAGACTCGAACTTCCGACCTCCACGTCCCGAACGTGGCGCGCTGCCAACTGTGCTACACCCCGAGTGCACATTTAGCCTATTGGAGGCTAAGGCGGTGCAAAGTTATAAAATTTTTATTGATTATTCTATTCTGAGTCTAATTATTTTTTGTCGCGCTGTCTAATATTTGTTAAAGTCGGACTATATATTTATTATATGTGTGGCGAACGGATCTGGAATTTATTTGTATTTTTGCAATCGTATGAATTCAAGCGAGCATATATCTGACCTCGGTAGGCGCGTGAAGGTGTCGATAGTAGCCTATCAGACTGACACCGACGAGCTGCGCGCGATTGTGGGCGACCTCCATGCTGCCGGCCTTATGCAGATATGTGTTGTGGACAATTCTCCCGACGACCGTCTGCGCCCGTTCTGCCGCGATCTTGGCGTCGACTATGTCTTCATGGGGCGCAATGTCGGCTATGGGTCGGCTCACAATGTCGCCATGAGATTGAGTCTTGACGCCCCTTCGACCGATTATCACCTGGTAATCAATTCCGATATGCGCGTTCCGGCCGAGACCCCTCGGATGATAGCCGACTTCATGGACAGCCATCCGGATGTGGGCCAGCTGATCCCCCGCATCGACTATCCAGACGGGGGTCTGCAGCCCGCGGTCAGGCTGCTCCCGGCACCGATCGACGTCATCGGACGCCGATTTCTGCCGGGCCGGCTCATGAAGCGACGCAATGCCCGCTATACGCTCGCCTTCTGGGATCACGCCTCCGCGGCCGATGTCCCTTATCATCAGGGGTGCTTTATGTGGCTGAGGGTTGAGGCTCTGCGGCGGGTCGGCCTGTTTGACGAGCGCTTCTTCATGTATCCGGAGGATATAGATCTGACCCGCAGGATGCACCGCTACTACCGGACGCTCTACTGGCCCGAGGCGCGCGTCACCCACTATCACCGGGCCGCGAGCTATCGGTCATGGAAGATGCTGAGAGTGCATGTAGTCAACATGATACGCTACTTCAACAAGTGGGGATGGCTCTTTGACAGCGAGCGCCGCCGAGTCAACCGTCAGGTCATCGAGCGTCTGAAAAATAACGGCGGAGAGGCCTGAATTTTTTTGGAAATTTGACGAGAAAGATATATCTTTGCACCGCTTGAGGTTTGCTTTAGTCCGAAAAGGCTGGCACTCAGGTTTTTGTAATCAACCTTATTTATTAACTATTTTAAAATGACAGAAGAAGTAAAGACTTCCCCCCTCGCTGATTTCGATTGGGACGCTTATGAAAATGGCGAAACCCAGGGCGAGAAAACACGTGAGGAGCTCACCAAAACCTATGATGAGTCACTCAACACCGTTAAAGACAAAGAAGTAATCGAAGGTACCATCATCGCCCTCAACAAGCGCGAAGCAGTGGTTAACATCGGCTACAAGAGCGACGGTATCATCCCCATGAATGAATTCCGCTACAACCCCGACCTCAAGGTAGGCGACACTGTAGAAGTATTCATCGAAAACCAGGAAGATAAGAAGGGCCAGCTTATCCTCTCACACCGTAAGGCTCGCGCATCTCGTTCTTGGGAGCGTGTCAATCAGGCACTTGCCAATGATGAAATCATCAAGGGCTACATCAAATGCCGCACTAAGGGTGGCATGATCGTTGACGTGTTCGGTATCGAGGCCTTCCTGCCCGGCTCGCAGATCGACGTGAAGCCCATCCGCGACTACGACATGTTTGTGGGCAAGACCATGGAATTCAAGGTTGTGAA
>JAAVFS010000074.1 GCA_014800605.1 Bacteroidales bacterium
CCTGTGTGAGATTGTATTCACGGTCGCGTGTGACGCCGGTGACGGCAAAACGCTTCATATAGTATGTGCCGCCCTTACCGTCCTGGTAGATGACATTGTAGATCGTGCGCGTATCATTGCGCTTGAAGATGGCGATATGCTTGACGTTCTTGTCAACTGCAAGCTTTTCAGCCACTCTGACTACCTTGTAGCGACCGTCTTTGTAGAAGATGATAGCGTCATCCATCATCGAGCAGTTGGCTACAAATTCCGTATTTTCGTCTTTCTTGAGAGCTGTTCCGATGAATCCCTCCACGCGATTGATGTAGAGACGTTCGTTGGCTTCAGCTACCTTCGCAGCTTCGATATTGTCAAATCCGCGGATCACGGTGCGACGGGGATATGGCTCGCCGTATTTTGCCTTTAAGTCTTTAAACCACTGGATGGTGTAGTCTGTCAGATGGTCAAGTTTGTTGAGTATGTCTGCAATCCTGTCGTGATAACCGGCTATGATACGGTCGGCTTCAAGAGAGCTGAATTTGAGGATGCGCTTCATCTTGATTTCGAGCAGACGGCGCAGATCGTCGTCGGAGATTTCTCTAACAGCATCGACCAGTAGCGGCTCAAGGCGTACCTTGACATGAAGCATGACCTCCTCAATCGTTTCGCCATTTTCAAATTCATTGTCCTTATAGATGCGATTTTCGATGAAGAGTCTTTCGAGCGAAGCAAAGTGGAGCAGCTCCCTCACTTCTCCGAGGTCGATCTCCAGCTCGCGGCAGAGCAGCTCGCGTGTGTGGTCGACATTGTGGCGGAGCACATCGCTGATGCTGATGAAGTGCGGCTTCTTGTCGAAGATTACGCAGCAGTTAGGCGATACTGAGATTTCGCAGTCGGTGAAGGCGTAGAGGCCGTCAATAGCTTTGTCGGATGATGTGCCCGGCTGGAGATGCACGAGTATATAGGCGCTGTGAGAAGTCAGATCCTCGACAGTGCGGATTTTTATCTTTCCTTTTTCAGCAGCTTTGACTATGGAGTCTTTGATAGCCTCAGTCGTTTTGCCGTAAGGAATTTCGGTAATTGCAAGTGTCTTGTTGTCGACTTTTTCGATTTTGGCGCGTATCTTGACCGAGCCGCCTCGCTCGCCGTCATTGTAGCGGGTGACATCAATGAATCCTCCGGTCACGAAGTCGGGGAGGAGTTTGAACTCCTCACCACGAAGATACGACACCGCAGCATCAATTATCTCATTGAAGTTGTGAGGTAGAATTTTTGATGAAAGTCCGACGGCAATGCCCTCTACTCCCTGGAAGAGTAGCAGCGGGAATTTGACCGGGAGCGTGATAGGCTCTTTCTTGCGGCCGTCATAGCTCATGGTCCAGTCGGTGATTTTCGCATTGTAGAGCGTGTCGAGCGCAAAGGGGGATAGTCGGGCTTCGATATATCGTCCGGCGGCTGCGGACGCACCGGTCAGGATGTTACCCCAGTTACCCTGTGTCTCTACAAGCAGTTCCTTCTGACCCAGCTGTACGAGTGCGTCATTGATAGATGCGTCGCCATGGGGGTGATACTGCATCGTGTTGCCGACAATATTGGCGACCTTATTGAAGCGGCCGTCATCGAGGGTCTTCATTGAGTGGAGTATACGACGCTGCACGGGTTTGAGCCCATCGTCAAGATGGGGCACAGCTCGCTCCAGGATCACATACGAAGCGTAGTCGAGAAACCAGTTGCGAAACATTCCGCGCAGGTGATGCTTCGGCGGTGCCTCTTCGATAGCGAGAGCCTTTACTCCGGTCGGAGCTTCCTGTGCGGGTTTCTCTTGCTCTCTGTCTTCGCGTTCGTTGTTGATGATATTATCGTCGTTGATTATTTCGTCACTCATCTCTTAATGGCAATTTTCTACAAAGATAAAAATTTTTTTGATAATAATCATATCTTTTTTTGCCGTGATATTCTGACTATTATGTCAGTCGGCCATGAGGTCATTATTTGACCTTAATCTCTATGACCGGTGCGATAGCGTTGGTGGGTTCGGCGGGAAGTGTCAGGTGCAGACCGTCCTGATTGATAGAGTAGGGGATGGCTCCATAGCCGAGCAGACTTACGGAGGCGATGTCGCCTTTGAGATACTCCTTATCCTTTGCGAATGATTTGAGAGTCAGGTCGGTATGTTCGGGCCACGCCATGATGGTCGCATAGATTCTGTCTCCTTTGCTGACGTATCTGACGTCGGCCGAGGTGTACTTCTGACCTTCGTTGAATCCCTGTGCGTTCATGGGGTTTACAGCTTCAGCCAGAGGGCCTTCGCCGAAGGTTGACCAGACTCGTGTCCCGTAGATAGATTCGCCATTGACATCCATCCAGGCTTTGATGTCGGCCAGGATCTTCTGTTCTTTCTCGTCGATGGTGCCGTCGGCTCTGACGGGGATGCTGAGCAGCAGATTGCCATTCTTGCTTATGACATCGACAAGCATGCGGATGACGGTAGCTGCGCTTTTATATTTATTTTTTTTATAGACATTGCGGTCGTAGTGCCATTGGCCGATGCAGGTGCAGGTCTGCCAGTATTCTTCCTGCATGCGGTCAGGGATGCCACGCTCCACGTCCCACATCATCGCTCTCTTGATCGAGTCGGGCATCTGCTTGCCGGTTATGACTACGTCGGCTTGGCCTCCATTAGAGTTTGCGCGGTGATTGTAGTAGCTTGCAAGGAATTCAGGACCCCACTGTTCGTCGCATCCCCAGAACGGGAGGACGGTATCGTCGAAATAGATGATATCCGGATTATAGTCGTATGCAAGCTGCAGAGTGCGGTTCATCAGTTTGTTGCGATATGCTTCGTCGGGGATTGAGGCTCCGGCTTCCCAGTCCCACTGGCGATGGATAGCGCCTCCATCATCTGATTTTTCGCTGAGCGGATGGCGCTGAGCATAGAGTTCCTGAGGGTCGAGACCTCGCCACCATTTTTCGGTGCCGTCAGGATTAAGCTCGTAGCCATCGGCCTCTGTGAGATTGCCATCATAGGCTTGTGATGGTTCGAGCCATGTCCATGTGTGCGCGCCGTGTACGCTGACTCCGAAGGGGAGACCGACCTCGCGACAGGCCTCAGCCCATTCGCCCACGATGTTGCGATGCGGACCGATCTTGACAGAGTTCCACTCCTGGTAGGGGCTGTCCCACAGGTCGAAGTTGTCGTGGTGATTTGCAAGAGTCATGAAGTAGCGGGCTCCAACACTCTTGTATAAGTCTATCAGCTCTTTAGGTTGCCAATTGTCAGCTGTCCAGTCGCGGCACAGCTCTTTCAGTCCGTATTCGGCGGGATCGCCAAAATGCTCGACGTGATATTTATGCTGGCCGTTGCCGGGCATGTACATTGCGCGTCCATACCAGTCGCCGTCTTCGGCCTGGCATTGTGGACCCCAATGAGCCCAGATGCCAAACTTGGCGTCCTTGAACCATTCGGGGCATTCCCACTGGCTGAGGCTTTCCCAGTCGGGGGTATACTGGCCGGTGGTCTTGGGCATATCGTCTTGTGCATATACGGATGAGCAGGTCAGTGCTCCGAGCATGAGGCTTAGTAATCGGGCAGATTTCATGAAAATGTGATTTAAGGTTTATGTGCAAAGATACCAAAATTTGTTGATAATATGCGTTTAAATTTCTTTATAAGCCTGGAGAGTAAAAAAATCCGGGCATCGTCGGTGAGGACGATGCCCGGATTGATATTCTGTCTTGCGTATTTATCGCTTGATTTTCCGATGCCGGAACAAATTATTCCGCGTCGGGATTAGCGAGTTTCTTGAATTCGTCGAGCGATACAGTCTTTTCTTCAACGTTGACTTTAGCGCGGATGCACATGAAGAGCTTGCGGTCGCCTACCTGCTCTGCGATGCCCTGACGAGATTCGCGGTTCTCGAGGAAGCGTTTTGCGAAGTTGTCTACGAGATCGTCGTCGGCGTTGACCATGCCATACTGTGCGAGCTGACGGCGTGCGAGCATCTTAGCGTAGCTTTCGAGATCAGCTGCTTCTACCTTGATGTCGTTGGAAGCTGCGATCTTATCCTTGATTACCTGCCACTTGAGAGCGGGCTCCATGCGGGTGTATTCCTCGTCGATATTTGCGTCGGTCAGCTCTTCGTTGCGAGATACAAGCCATTTCTTAAGGAAGTTGGCGGGGAGCTTGATGTCGTTGTACTTCTCTGTGAGCACCTTCTCTGCGTCGCGGTCAAAGAGGATCTGGCTGTTGGGAGCAAGCTGAGAAGCGATCATAGAGCGGAGAGCGTTGTAGTATTCTTCCTCAGTCTTTACAGAGTCGCCGAAGGCAGCCTTGTAGAGGTCTTCGCCGAGAGTGGCGGGAGTCAGAACGATGATTTCAGAGATGTTGATCTCGAAATTGCCCTTGGCCTCTTCAGCCTTTTCCTTAGAGATGTGGAGCATGGAAGCGAGCTCGGTGGTATTGCCGCCTGTAGCTGTCCAGGGGTTGAATACAACCTTGTCGCCAACTTTCTTGCCGGCGAAGAGCTCTGCCTGAGCCTTGTCAGTGAAGTACATGGGGGCGAAGATGCCGTCTACGACCTGGATTGCGTCGTCACCTTCTTTCACGGTGCCGTCGGCGTTGAGTTCCATGATCGAACCTTTGACGATAGCTTTTGCGTCAACGGTTTCGCCGGGGCCCTGTGTGCCGAAGCGCTCGCGCACTGCCTGATCCTGCTCTTTGACCATCTCCTCTGATACTTCGATGGTATAGAAGGGTATGTTGATGTCTTTGTTAAGCTCTACGTTTACTTCCGGTGCAAGACCTACCTCATACTGGAATGTGTAGTCTTTGTCGTTGAGGTTGATTTCTTTTACTTCAACGGGGAGGATCTGACCGAGGATCTCGACCTTGTTGTCCTCAAGATATTTTACTGCTGCGTCGATTACCTCGCGGTTGATGACGTCGCTCTTTACTTCTTTACCGAAGCGACGGCTCAACTGGTCGATGCTCACGTGACCCTTGCGGAAGCCGGGGATAGTGTGTGTGCGACCTATTTCTTTGAGCTGCGATGTTACTTTAGCAGCATAGTCCTGTTCTTCGACATTGACGGTGATAATGCCTGTACCGTCTTCTTTCTTTTCGAGTGTAACGTTCATGATTTCGTTTCGTTATTTTCGTGAATTATTTTTCATCTTATGTTGCTGCGATGGGCGTCACGCAGTGTCGGATGTGACATTTTGTCGCTTCGCTGCTGTCGCCGCCCATATCGGAATGCAAATTTAACACTTCATTTCATATTTACCAACTATCAACATCCCACAACAACTAAATTTTCTTGTATTAAGCAAATTTAACCTTATTAATATATAAATGTCCATCTGCTCCGTATGTCTGATGTAGAAATTGTATCTAAAAAATTTGCTGTTTAAATAGCGTTTTGTATATTTGTGGTGTGAAAAAACTTAAAAGCTTCGGCTTGTTATGTTAATTTCACTAAATCAAGTGTAAGAGTTTAACATCATTATCGCATTCTATTACCATGTATAAGCTGCCATTCAGTTTAGCCAAATCCCTGTCTATCTTTGTTTTCTCAGCGTCAGTAGCCGTGTCTGCTATTGCCGTGACCTCCTGTTCCGGTCATAGTGGCGATGAGCTTTCTACCGATGTTTTCATCGTAGGTGGAGGTGCCAGTGGTACTGCAGCAGGTGTTCAGGCAGCTCGTATGGGCGTCAACGTGATCATTGCCGAGCAGACCCCTTGGCTCGGTGGCATGCTGACATCCGCCGGAGTCAGCGCTGTTGATGGCAACTATAAAATGCCCGCCGGCTTCTTTGGCGAGTTCCGTGCAAAACTTGAAGACTATTACGGCGGACCCGAAGGTATCAATACAGGCTGGGTCAGCAATGTCCTTTTCGAACCCTCTGTCGGCGACAAGATGCTCAAAGAGCTCGCCGCCGAGGAGCGGAATCTGGATATTATATATAATGTCGAGACCTCTGATGTAAAGTACGTCGACAAGGCTTGGCACGTTACCTTGACTTATGGCGACGGACGCACTCAGCAAGTCAAGGCGAAAATCCTCATTGACGGCACTGAGCTTGGCGACGTGGCCGCTTCTGTCGGTGTCGGCTACGACCTCGGAATCGAAAGCCGCCATGTGACCGGCGAGGATATCGCGCCCGACTCAGCGGCCAATATCATTCAGGACCTCACCATGGTAGCCATCCTCAAGGATTATGGCCACGATGTAACTATCGACGAACCTGAGGACTACGATCCCGACGAGTTCGCTTGCACATGTATCAATGACCATTGCGTCACTCCCAAAGAGCCTAATCGCATGTGGGCTCGTGAGGATATGATCACCTATGGCAAGCTCCCAAATGGCAAGTATATGATCAACTGGCCTATCGAGGGCAACGACTATTATGTCAACATGGTAGAGATGACCCCCGCCCAGCGCGATTCCGCTGTCGCTGAGGCCAAAGCTCACACCATGCGCTATATATATTTCCTCCAGAAAGAGCTCGGATTCAACAATCTCGGACTGGCCGACGATGAATTCCCGACTGAGGACTTGATGCCCTTCATCCCTTACCATCGTGAGTCGCGTCGTATCCACGGTCTGGTCCGTTTCGACGCCAATCACATCATGAATCCCTATGCCACCGAGCAGCCTCTTTACCGCACATCAATAGCTGTCGGCGACTATCCCGTCGATCAGCACCATAAAGCTTATACAGGTTCGGAGGAGCTTCCCGACCTGCATTTCCATCCCGTACCTTCCTACGGTCTCCCCATGGGTACACTCATTCCCCGCGATGTCGAGGATCTTATCGTGACTGAAAAGTCTATCTCTGTGACAAATATCGTCAACGGTTCTACCCGTCTGCAACCCGTTGTCACTCAGCTCGGTCAGGCTGCTGGCGCTATCGCTGCCCTGGCTGTCAGGGAGGGTATCCCCGTCAGCAAGGTTGATGTCCGCCAGGTTCAGAGCGCTATTCTCGATGCTAATGGCTACCTGCTTCCTTATCTTGATGTCGTAAAGACCGATCCCCGTTTCCGCGCATACCAGCGCATCGGCGCTACGGGCATACTACGCAGTAAAGGCATGACCATTGATTGGACCAACCAGACATGGCTCCGTGCCGATGAGCCTCTGATGCTCGCCGAACTTGCCGATTTCAATCAGTTCTATGGCATCTCGGCACCCGTTATCCTTGCCGAGCGCCCGGTGACTCTCGATGAGGCAGTAGCCCTGATCGAAGACGTGAAGGGCGAGAAGGTTGATGCCGCCGCAGTTCTGTCAGCCTTCGGTGTGGAAAAGGGTGGGGGTGACGACATCACTCGCGGCGAGTTCGCCCTCCTCGTCGATTCAATCCTTAACCCCTTCGCAAGAAAGGTCGGCATTGACGGTAATTTTATCAACGAATAAGACTTCTTACACATAATAATATAAAGTATAATGGCCAATCATCTTACAAAAATTTTTCCTGTACTCGCTGCGGCAGCTCTGACAGCCGGCGTGGTAGCTTCGTGCAAGGGCAATGCCGACGCAGATGTCGCCAATGCCGAAAAACCTAAACAGCTCTGGATGTGCGCAGAAGCCAATTTCCATCGCTTCGCCGATCGTGACTCCATCACATATTATCTTGAGAAGGCTCGTGAGACCGGATTCAATCAGGTCGTAGTCGATGTCAAGCCTATTCAGGGTAAGGTCCTATATAAGAGCGATATCCTCCCTCCGCTTACCAATGTAGACACTGTAGAAGTCAACCGCGATTGGGACTATCTTCAGTATTTCATCGACGAAGGAC
>JAAVFS010000075.1 GCA_014800605.1 Bacteroidales bacterium
GTCAGCGAGGATGCCTCGGACTATGACCTCATTCTCCGCGATAAGGAGCGTCTACTGAGTTTCGATGAACCGACTCGTTTCATCTTCTCACACTCCGCTCTGCGTGAGGGTTGGGATAACCCAAACGTGTTCCAGATTTGCACCCTGCGCCACAGCAATTCAACCACTACCAAGCGTCAGGAGGTTGGCCGTGGCTTGCGTATCGCCGTCGACCGCAACGGCATCCGTCAGGATAAGGAACTGCTTGGCGACAACGTCCACGATATAAATGTTCTTACGGTTATCGCCAACGAGAGTTATGCAGACTTCACTTCGGCTCTCCAAAAGGAAACGCGCGAAGCCCTGCGTGAACGTGCTACCAAGGCTTCTTCTGATTACTTCAAAGGGAAGACCATTACGCTCGACGGTCAGCCTCATGTCGTTACCGATTCTGAGGCTTCTCGCATAATGATTTATCTTGAAGATAGCGGCTATGTTGACGATTCAGGCAACATAACACCCAAATATCATGCTGACCGCGAAGCCGGGACGCTCGCTCCGCTTCCGGCTAAACTTCAACCTATGGTCGAGGGTGTGACTCGCCTTATTAACTCTATCTTCGACCCGTCACTGCTTGACGGCATGACTGAGAACGGCGGCAAAACGAAATTGCCTGAGCCGAAGCTCAACGCCAATTTCTACCGCGAGGAGTTTCAAGCTCTGTGGAAAGAGATTAACCACCAGTATGTCTATACTGTCAGCTATAACTCTGACGAGCTGATTAAGAATGCAATCCGGCATCTTAATTCCGATGAGTTGCAGGTGCGTACTCTGCGCTACATAAAAATCGAGGGTAAGCAGCATGAGGATGAAGTGACTGAATTTGGTGACACCAAATCTTCCTCTCAGGAACTTACCGACGTAAGTACTTCCTCCGTGAAGTATGACCTTATCGGGCAGATTGCCAAGGGTGCCAATATCACCCGACGAACTGCCGCTAAGATTCTTCAAGGTTTGCGTCCGGCGAAACTCGCCCTGTTCCGCAATAACCCCGAAGAATTTATCCGTAAGGTCGTGCAAATCATCCGTGAGCAGAAAGCCACGATGATTGTGGACCACATACATTACCATCTCACCGATGGAACGTATGACTCTGACATCTTCACTGCGGCAAGCAAAGCTGAGTTCGACAAGGCTTATCAGGCTACCAAACACGTCACCGATTATGTCGTTTCCGACAGTATCGGCGAGCGCAACTTCGCCCATGACCTTGACGAGGCAAACGAAGTGGTGGTGTATGCTAAACTCCCACGCTCCTTCAATATTCCTACTCCAGTCGGCAACTATGCTCCCGACTGGGCTATCGCAATGCAGAAAGGCAATGTCAAGCACATTTTCTTTATCGCTGAGACCAAAGGTTCTCTCAGCTCCATGCAGCTCAACGCTATTGAAAATGCGAAGATTGACTGCGCTTCACAACTGTTCAACGAAATGTCAACCGATAATGTCAAGTATCATAAAGTCACCTGCTATCAGGACTTGATAGATGCAATGACCGCAAAAAAATGACTTTAGCGCTTAAATGACGTTTTGGGGTAAACTTTTCGGCGTTTGTTTTTGTATTAATTGTGGATATTTTTATCTTTGCTTAATGATTAAGTAGTAATCCGCCATTTATTCAAGTAACTAATATATTTCGTAATATGAACAACGATCAGTTAATGAAGGAGGTAGTCGCCAAAGCTAATGTATGGCTCGGCGACGGTTATGATGAGGAAACTCGTCTTGAAGTGAAACGCATGCTTGACGCTGACGACAAGACTGAGCTCATCGAGTCGTTTTATCGCGACCTCGAGTTTGGTACAGGTGGCCTTCGCGGCATCATGGGTGCCGGCTCTAATCGCATGAATATCTACACAGTAGGCGCTGCTACCCAGGGCCTTGCCAACTATCTTAAGGAGGCATTTGCCGATCTCCCCGAGATCAAGGTTGTAGTGGGCCACGACGTGCGCAACAATTCTCGCAAGTTTGCAGAAATCGTTGCCGACATCTTCTCTGCCAACGGTATTACCGTATATCTTTTTGAAGATTTCCGACCCACTCCCGAGCTTTCATTTGCAATCCGTCACCTCGGCTGCCAGAGCGGTGTCAATATCACTGCCTCTCACAATCCCAAGGAGTATAACGGCTACAAGGCTTACTGGGCCGACGGCGCTCAGATCATCGCTCCCCACGATGTCAACATTATTGACAATGTCAACAAGATCAAAAGCGTAAGCGAGATCAAATTCCAGGGCGACAAGTCGCGCATCCACATCATCGGCAAGGAGATCGATGATGCTTTCCTCGCAGCTATCAAGGGCCTCTCGCTAAGCCCCGATGTAATCAAGAAATATCATGACCTGAAGATCGTCTACACTCCGATCCATGGTACAGGTGTGAAGCTGATCCCTGAGTCGCTCCGTAACTACGGCTTCACCAATATCATCAACGTGCCTGAGCAGGATGTACCCAGCGGCGACTTCCCCACCGTCGACTCTCCCAATCCTGAGAACCCCTCGGCTATGGCAATGGCAATCGCCAAAGCTAAGGAGGTAGGCGCTGACCTCGTGGTAGCTTCCGATCCTGATGCCGACCGTATCGGCTGCGTGATCCGCAACAATGCCGGCGAGTATGTGCTCATCAACGGCAACCAGATCGTGATGATCCTGCTCAACTACCTGATGACCCGCAACGCCGAGCTCGGTAAACTGACCGGCAACGAGTATATCGTCAAGACCATCGTGACCACTGAGACTATCAAGGCTATCGCCGATGCCAACCATATCAAGATGTTCGACTGTTACACCGGCTTCAAGTGGATCGCAGCCGTCATCCGTGATCATGAGGCTACATCGCGCTATCTCGGTGGCGGCGAAGAGAGCTATGGATTCCTCGCCGAGACTTTCGCCCGCGACAAAGACTCCGTTTCGGCTATCTCGCTGATGGCTGAGATCGCAGCATGGGCTAAGGACAAGGGCATGGACTTCATGGAAATGCTCCAGGACATCTACCTCAAATACGGCTTCTCTCGCGAGGAGGGTATCTCTGTAGTCCGCACCGGCAAGAGCGGTGCCGAGGAGATTCAGCAGATGATGCGCGATTTCCGCTCCAACCCGCCCAAGGAGCTTGGCGGCTCTAAGGTAGTAACCATCAAGGATTATGCTGACCTTAACGTGATCGACACCGTCACCGGCAACATCGCCAAGATGGACATGCCTACCACCTCCAATGTGCTTCAGTTCTTCACCGAAGACGGAACGAAGGTGTCAGTACGTCCCTCAGGAACAGAGCCCAAGATCAAATTCTATATTGAGGTCAAGGGCCACATGAACACCAAGGCTGACTATGATGCCTGCATCCGGGAAGCCGGCAAGAAGATCGACGCAGTCAAGCAAGATCTCCACATCTGATCTCAGACAAACGACCCTATACAACAGAGGCGTGGCTGGATGGCCGCGCCTCTTTTTTTGGGGCTATAGCCACACTTACTCTGACTAAAACGGCTTCAAAATCTTTGAAATGCTATAATTGGCAGTAACATAGTTGGTTGCAAGAAGTTTAGCCTGCAATTTAACCTATACGCCTTTCTTTTTTGGGGATGAGTTCAGATCTAACTTTATCATACGAAATTTACATGATACCTTTCTACGAACAAGAAAAAATTTATATCTTTGCCATAGGTTAAGTGTGTCAGAAACACTTAGCCTAAAGACATATTTGAAAAGCGTTTTTGCTTTATCCTTGATTCGAAAATCGCCAATCTTTGAAACGCAGGATAAGCAGTCAAAAAACGCTCATGCTTGTCGCATATCCGCTCCCCGACAAGGGGTATCGATATCCGATAAGGCGTGGGAGCGGACTGTTTATTGCGTTATAGGCGTTTGGCGATGCCTCGAATCAGATATTCAGTAGAATCGTCCCGCGCTTTTCTTTTTATTACCCCTTTAATATAGGTGTAGCTGTGGAGGGCGAGCAGTTTACAAAAAATTTAGATTATGGTAGTGTTTGGAGCTTATGTATTTTACATCGTTATTTTTTTTGTTGTAGCAGCACCAATATGGGTTGTTATATCGTTAATTTTCAGACCTTATGTGCTGTGGTATCTAAAAATAAATAAACGCATGAAATTGCAGGAAGAGACTAATCGACTGTTAAAGGAAATTTCTTCCAAGCGTCCTATCGCAGCAGTAAAACGGGAGTCAGACTATAGTGCATATATGCCTAAAAACTTGATGTGAATATGAATACAGAATCTACCTCGGGTAGCATCGAGCCTAATTGCAATTGGTAGAGTTCTCAACTGTACAACTTGGATAAAACGTTCCGAGATATAACGAGTCAATGACCTAAACGATCTGGGTAACTATTGATAGAATACAACAGAGGCGTGGCTGGATGGCCGCGCCTCTGCTTTTGATGTTATGGGGGTGTTTAGATGTCGAGGTAGACTGGGGGGAGGAGGGGAGTCGAGAGATGTATGGTTGCCTCGGAGTCTGTGGGGGCGACGTAGATGGTCAGCCGGCCATTGTAGAGACGACGGCTGCGGGCTGTCGGCGCTGACATGTCGGAGTTGTTGGCCGAGTCAAGGCCGAGCAGTTTGCCCCCTTCGACGTGGCAATTGATCATATTGTCAGCGAGGTAGCAAAGGTTGCCGTTGTCATCCAGAGCTTTGACCTCGATGATGTGGATGTCGTCGGGGCCGGTAGCCTTGTGTACGAGCTCGGCTGAGAGGATTGCGGGGCGGGTGCAGGTCGCTATCGCATAGGTGGCTGCAATGTTGCCGTCGGCATCGAGGGCTTCTACTTCGAGGGTGCCGGGCGAGTAGGGGAGATCCCAGTAGATGATCCCAGTAGAGGGATCCATCTCCTTGACCTCACCGAAGGAGGCGCCATTGAGGGTCAGACGGGCTGAGGGCTGATTGGTGTAGCAGACGATGCGGATGGTGTCGCCGTCGGAGTAGTTCCATACAGCAGGTGCCTCAATCGAAAGATGATTGTGACGATGGCTATGGGATACAGTCGGATAGGTGCCGATATAGGCCATCGGCTTGTCGCTCCAAAGCGAAGCGCGGAAGTAGCCGCGGGGCTTGACATTATCGGTGAAGTCGATCAGTCCGGTGTAGAGTCCGCGTGAGGGCCATGCGCCGGATTCACCAAGATAGTCAGCGCCAGTCCAGAGGAACTGGCCTGAGATGAAGTCCTTGTCTCTCACGGCTTTCCAAGCCTGCATGTCGTGGCGGTTTTCGCTGCCGTAGATTACGCGGTCGGGATATGTAGCATGGTCTTCGTCATATCGTTTTTCGGTATAGTTGTAGCCTACGATGTCTACGGCTTCGGGGTAGGAGGTGCAGTTGGACATCACTACGCCGGCGAGTGCGCCCGTAGTCGGACGCGAAGTGTCGTAACGCTTGATCGCTTTTGACAGGCGGTCGGCAATATCGCCGATACGCTCAGCCCGGGGTGCATTTGGATTGAAGCCACCATACTGCTTCTGGGTCATGCCGTTGTCGCCGGGAGTGTCGAGTATGGGGTGAGAGTACGGGTCGTTGGGATAGTCGACCTCATTGCCCACACTCCAAAGTATAACCGATGGATGAACGCGGTCGCGGCGTACCATGTCAGTCACATCGCGCTCGATCCAGTCGTTGAAGAAGTCGGATGTGCCGTCGAAGCCGGGCTTACCGCGATTCCATCCTTCGATCCATTTACGTTTCGGAAATTCCCATTCGTCGCTTCCCTCATCCATCACCATCAGGCCAAGCGAGTCGCAGTAGGCATAGAAGATGGGAGCTTGCGGGTTGTGAGAGCAGCGTATGGCGTTGACGCCCAGATTTTTCAGAGCTTCAAGACGGCGCTTTACGAGGGCGGGGGGCACTGCTGCGCCGAAGATGCCGTGGTCGTGGTGGAGGCACACGCCTTTGAGCTTCATAGACTTGCCGTTAAGCGTGAATCCATTGTCGGCATCAAACTTTATCTCGCGGAATCCTACAGGAACAGTCTCGACATCAATAGCTTGTCCGTTCTTTATCAGTTTGGCTTCGAGAGAGTACAGAGCCGGCGACTCTGTGTCCCACAGCTGAGGATTGGAGATGTTGAATACGGTTTTGCAGGAGTCGCTCGTAGCCTTGAGACGGCGGGTGGCGACGGTATTGCCGTCAGGACCTGTGAGCGTGAGCGTCAGCATTTCGTTGGTGGCTGGAGAGCCCTCGAGAGTGGTGACAGCTTCGAGTTGCCATTTGTCACCCTTGACGTGTCGGGCAGCCCAACTGAGCCCCCATACGGGGATGTGCCTTGCCGGCTTCTCATATATATATACGTCGCGATAGATACCGGAGCCGGTGTACCAGCGCGAGTCGGCATAGCGAGAGTGATCGACTCTGACGGCTAAATTGTTTTCGCCATCCACGAGGTAGGGGGTCAAGTCATATTCGGTCGAGACGTAGCCATTTGGGCGCTCGCCGATCTTGTGGCCGTTGAGATAGATCTCGCTGCGATTATAGATGCCTTCAAAGTAGACTTTGAGCTGATTGTCGGCCAAGGAGTCGAGCGAGATATTGAAATTCTTGCGATACCAGCCGATTCCGCCGGGCAGATAGCCTGTGCAGCTGGCCAGTGTCGGTGATGGGATACCCTCGCGCGACCAGTCGTGAGGGAGGGTCACCCGGCGCCATGTTGAGTCGGGAAAGTCTCTGGAGGAAAAGGCTGTGGAGTCGGAGAGCTCGAAGCGCCATCCTTCGTTCCATTTGATGGCCTGACCGACCTTTGCATCGGTGGCCATTGAGCCGGCAATGGAGCAGATCAGTGATAATAGAAAGTTTTTTTTCATGGTGTTTTATTGGTAGGTAGGAAAAAGCGAGAGTGCCTCAATGCTGAGCAGTAAGACACTCCCGCTGAATGAATTACTTATTAATGAATAGAGCCGGCGAGGATATCGGCTGCCGCGCTGATGCCGTCGGCGTTCTTACCGCCGGCCTGTGCGAACGAGGGCTGACCGCCACCGCCACCCTTGATGGCTTTGGCTGCTTCTCTGACGATGGTCGAAGCGTTGAGGCCGGTCTTGACGAGATCGTCGGTGAGCATGACAGTCAGCAACGGCTTTTTGGCAGCGTCAACTGTAGCGGCGATGAATGCTGTGTGCTCGGGGCTGATGGCGCGGATATTGAACGCTACGCCCTTGACCATGTCGGGCATGCGCACACCGCTCATGCTTACGACTTTGATGCCGTTGACATCGGTAGCCTTGGCGAGTAGTTCCTTAGCGGTGTTGGCCACACGCTCGTTGAAGTAGTCTTCGGCCTGACGGCGTAGCTCAGCGTTCTCGTCGATAGAGCGACGGAGGGTCTGGAGCAGGTTGGGTGCGTTGTTAAACATTGCTGAGATCTGGCCGAGAGTTTCTTTCAGGTCGTCGATAGCATCCTCGACGCGTGCGCCGGTGATGGCCTCGATACGGCGGATGCCGGCGGCGATGCTGCTCTCGGATACAATCTTGATCATACCGATATTGCCTGTGTTGACTACGTGGGTACCACCGCAGAGCTCTACAGAGTCGCCATACTTGATGACGCGAACTTCCTCGCCATATTTCTCACCGAAGAGAGCCATGGCGCCCATGTCCATAGCCTCGGCGATGGGCACATTGCGATGCTCGTCGAGGGGGATTGCTGCGCGGACACGCTTGTTGGCCAGTCGCTCTACGCGGCTGATCTCCTCGGGAGTGAGCTTCTGGAAGTGAGAGAAGTCGAAGCGAAGCAGGTCGGGCGATACAAATGAGCCTTTCTGCTCTACATGTGTGCCGAGCACCTCGCGGAGAGCCTGATGGAGCAGGTGGGTAGCGGTGTGATTGCATGATGTGGCGAGGCGAGCGTCGGTGTCGATCTTAGCCTCGAAGGTAGCAGTCACGTCGGCGGGGAGCTTCTTGGCAAGCTGTACGCCCATGCCGTTCTCGCGCTTGGTGTCGTAGATTTCGATAATCTCGTCGCCCGCAGTCAGAGTGCCGCGGTCACCTACCTGGCCACCCATTTCAGCGTAGAATGGTGTTTCGGAGAGTACGATCTGATAGTATTCGCGGTCTTTCTGCTTGACCTTGCGGTAGCGGAGTATCTGTGTGGGAGTCGAGGTACGGTCATAGCCTATGAATACCTGATCACCCTCGCGGACGGTCACCCAGTCGGTAGCCTCGACGGCAGCGGCATTTCTGGCGCGGGCTTTCTGGGCATCCATCTCGGCGTCAAATTCGGCCTTGTTGAGGGTCATGTCGTTCTCCTTGAGGATGAGCTGAGTGAGGTCGAGGGGGAAGCCGTATGTATCGTAGAGCACGAATGCCTCTTTGCCCGAGATCTCGGTCTTGCCGGCAGCCTTGGCGGCCTTGATGGAGTTGTCGAGCAGACGCATACCATTTTCGAGAGTGCGGAGGAATGAGTCCTCTTCCTCTTTGATCACCTTCATGATGAGGTCGCGCTGCTTTGGCAGTTCGGGATAGGCCTCGCCCATGCTTTCGATCAGAGTGTCGAGGAGGCGATACATGAATGCCTGCTTCTGGTCGAGGAATGTATATGCATATCTGACTGCGCGACGCAGGATGCGTCGGATTACGTAGCCGGCTTTGGCGTTGGAGGGGAGCTGAGAGTCGGCGATTGAGAATGCGATGGTGCGGACATGGTCGGCGATCACTCGCATAGCGATATCGACTTTCGGATCCTCGCCATAACGCTTGCCTGAGAGCATCGCGATACGATCGATCAGCGGAGTGAATACGTCGGTGTCATAGTTGGATGTCTTGCCCTGAAGAGCCATGCAGAGGCGCTCGAAACCCATGCCGGTGTCGATTACCTTGGCGGGGAGCGGTTCGAGAGAGCCGTCGGCTTTGCGGTTATACTGCATGAAGACAAGGTTCCAGATCTCGATTACCTGGGGATGGTCATGGTTGACCAGCTCAGCGCCGGGGATCGCATCGCGTTCGGCGTCGCTACGTAGGTCGATGTGGATCTCTGAGCAGGGACCGCAGGGGCCTGTGTCGCCCATTTCCCAGAAGTTGTCGTGCTTGTTGCCGTTGATGATGTGGTCCTTGGGCAGATGCTTTTCCCAGATAGCTGCAGCCTCATCGTCTCGTGACAGCCCTTCCTCGGGCGAACCTTCAAAGACGGTGGCATAGAGGCGGGCCGGATCGAGCTTGAGGACATCGACCAGATACTCCCACGCCCAGTCGATGGCTTCCTGCTTGAAGTAGTCGCCAAATGACCAGTTGCCGAGCATCTCGAACATGGTGTGGTGGTAGGTGTCCATGCCGACCTCTTCCAGGTCGTTGTGCTTGCCGCTGACGCGCAGACACTTCTGTGAGTCTGCGACACGCTTATATTTTGCCGGAGCATTTCCGAGGATGATATCTTTAAACTGATTCATACCCGCGTTGGTAAACATCAGGGTGGGGTCGTCCTTGATTACCATAGGAGCTGAGGGCACGATCTGGTGCCCCTTCGATTCAAAAAAGCCTTTGAATGACTCGCGTATTTCCTTTGCTGATAGCATATTAATAGTATAATAATGATTTCGTTATTGAATTTCTCGTTTGCTTTGTTTATATTTGTGGCATAAACGCTACAAATTTACATTTTTTTTTCAAGACCTACAACAGTTTTTAGCATGAGTCGCCGAGTCTTTTACCGCTATAATCCAATGAAACAGACCTATGAGAGGGTATATCCTTCCAGAGGCGACCGTTTCCGCCGTGCATGCCTGCGTGTGCTCGAGATCGTGGTGGTGATGACAGCGCTGATAGTCGGTTTCTTCTCGCTGATGGAGCTCCCCCGCGAGCGCATCCTCCGCGAGGACAATGAGAAGCTTCGCCGGCAGGTGGCGGAGCTTGATAAGCGTGTGGCGACCGCCCTTGTAGTGATGGATCGCCTCGCCGACCGCGACAACAATTTCTATCGCGTCATGATGCAGGCCGATCCCATCAGCGACGCTCAGCGCTATGCCGGCTTTGACCCCGATGTGGCCCCCATACAGCTCTATTCGCTCGACGATGCCGAGCTGATCAAGACGCTGACCAACAAGCTCTCCGCTCTTGAGCAGTCGATCTACACCCAGATTGGCTCCTACGATACCCTCCGCTCGCTCGCCTTCCACAATCAGGATCGCCTGAGCCATATCCCGTCGATTCAGCCGGTCAGCTCCGAGAGCCTCCGCACGATGGCCTCAGGCTATGGGCGAAGAGTCGACCCCGTCTATGGCACAGTTCGATTCCATGAGGGTATGGACTTCTCGGCACCGATAGGCACACCGGTCTATGCCACAGGCGACGGCGTCGTCACGGCCGCCGGCCGCGTCATGAGCGGATATGGTAATATGGTCGACATCGACCATGGCTTCAACTATATGACCCGCTATGCGCATCTTAATGATGTACTTGTAAAGCCGGGGCAGGTAGTCAAGCGCGGTGATCTGATCGGCCGTGTGGGCAATACTGGCAAATCGACCGGCCCGCACCTCCACTATGAAGTCAGATTCAAAGGTCAGCCCCAGAATCCTGTCAACTACTATTTCCAGGACCTCACTCCGGAAGAATATGCCGAGATGGTCATCGAAGCTGAAAATGCAGGCCATGTTATGGACTAAGCTATGAATGATCTAACTAAAAAATATTATAAGATAAGCGAAGTGGCCGATATCATCGGTATTCCTCCCTCGACGCTCCGGTTTTGGGAGAGCCAGTTTACGATCGTCAAGCCACATCGCAACGCCAAGGGCACACGCTACTACACACCCAAGGATGTCGAGACCATCCGCATGGTCTACTTCCTTGTCAAGGAGAAGGGGCTGCGCCTTGACGCCGCTCAGGAGGAGCTCAAACGCAATCACACCGGCATCTCGCGCCGCTTTCAGGCTATCGAGCGCCTTCGCGAAGTACGCGCTACCCTCCAGCAGATGCTCGATTCGCTCTACGTGCGCCGTTGACTTCCGGCTGTGTCGCCGATTGGTAGAGCCCGTAGGCGTGTGCGCGTTATCGTTGAGGCTTTTTAGCGTTTATTAGCTTGGGTGTGCAATGTTGTCGCCTCTTGGGGGATCATTTTGTACATTTTCTTGTATTACGATGTGAAAAGTTACTTTACCGGCGTATATCTCCGGTGTTTTTTGTGTTGTCACCCGGAGATATGCGACCTCAGCGTTAACAAATATTGGGGGGGGGACGGGTCTTAGGCAAACCGTTGCCGTCGGGCGGAGAGGGATCGATGGTAGGATTGATTGACCGTGACAATTTTTTTAGTTCCTGCGAGAGTGTGTTCCGCCCCGACCTTGCGAGGACTCCGCTCGACGTGCTGAGCGACAATGACGGCTAAGTAGGTCAAGGCTATGGGGATACCCGAGGGGATGCCCTACTATCAGCTTCGCGAGCAATATCCCGATACGGGTATAGTGGCTTAAATATTGATATTAATTTTGAGTAAATGTCACAAAGTATGTGTGCTTGATAAGTAAAATAAGCTGAAGATTATTGAAACTAATTCGGGCGAAGATTATAGGGTATAATATATA
>JAAVFS010000076.1 GCA_014800605.1 Bacteroidales bacterium
AGATAAGCATTCTCGGCCGACATGGCCCACGCAGAAGCCTCAGCGGGGAGAGTGAACTCGGTCAGCTCATCCATAATGACGAGTGAGTCTGCTGCCTGCCGAGGGAAGACGTAGCGGAATCCGAAGCCATCATCGAAGACACGGACTTCGAGATTGACGAGGAGGTCGCCATCGGTCTGCTTCATCTCAAGGAGGAGGCTGTTGTAGTGGTCGCGGACGTAGCGGCTTTCGCCCCAAACGGTCTCCCAAGTCTCGTCATGTGATGCAGTCTCAGACTTGAGGATGTCGAAATGGTCGAGAGTCACACTGTCGGCAAGGGTGAAACCGAGGCGTGAGGGAGACACAATGGTAGAGTCATTGTCGGTCACGGCGTAAAAGAGTCCTTCCGACGAATTGTCGAGAGTAAAGCGGATGTCGCCATCCGGGGATGACACCTCCATGACGGGCTCGGAGCTACCGCAGGCTGTCAGGCAGAGGAGGCCGAGCGCAAGGGGTGATAAATGTGAAGTCAGTCGCATTATTTATTGAATTTTGATTGGTCAAGGACAGAAGTGTAGACGTTGCCATTATGGTCAGTGGCACGCACGGTGATAACAGAATTCTCGCTCTGAGGAACTGCATAGAAGAGATGCTCGGTAATGTCGGAGCCTACGTAGGGGAACGCGTAGCTCTGGCCATTCTTGGCTACATCCTGATAGATGTTGGGGTCGTAGCCTTTGTAGCGGGTCATAGCGCCGCGGGGCTCGCCATCCTCATCCCACTCGATCTTCCATGAAGAGTCGACATTCCAGATGTTGGCAACGATGGCTTCGGGATGCTCGCGAGAGACGCCACGGGGATAGAGCTCAAACTGATAGTCCTTGTCGCGACCTACGCTCTTGTAGTACCAGTTGATGTTGTCGCCATCAATCTCATAGACGGCATATCCGCCGGGGGTACCATCCATGGCCCAGGGGGCACACCAGAAGAGTGTGGACAGGGGAGCGTGGCAATGCTCGTAGAGCTTGTCGGAAAGGATGTAATTCTCATTGTAATGCTCATGGCCTGACATGATGTGGGCATTGTAGGGCTTCAGCATGTTAAAGAGAGTCTGGCGATTACCAAGCACCTTCTTGGGATCTTCCTTGCCCCACTCGGCGCGACGGGCCTCGCGTGAATAGGCCGGGATGTGCATCGAAACAATGACAGTGGAGCCTTCCGGCACGAGAGCGAGGTCCTTGGCAAGCCAATCGAGCTGTTCGCGAGTTAGATAGCCGTTATAGTAGCGACCCATCCAGTAGACATCGTCAAGGACTACATAATGGATCTTGCCACGATTGAATGAATAGTAGGAGGGTCCGAAATACTTATTGAAGCTCTGACGGGCCTCCTCGTTAGTAGCTACATTCATCTCGATATCGTGGTTGCCACAGACATAGAAGTAAGGGAAATCGCACTTGGCAATGTTCTTGATCATCCAGGGGAAGTAGGTCTCGCCCTGAGTTATGTTGCCGACGATATCGCCTACCATGATGCCGACTGCGGGCTGCCCGGCATAGTCGGTAGCCATGGTCTCCTTCATTTCAAGAGCGGCTGTCTCCACCTCATCGAGGTTGGGATCGAAATAGACCTGAGGGTCGGCCATGACGAAGAGGATGTGCTTATCCATGTTGACATCGGAAGGTGTCAGGTTGAATTCGTGGGAGTAGCGGCCCTTATTGTCGGGGGTCACTTCGGAATAGATATTGGGGACACCGTCTTTCATCGGAATCTCGTAGCCGTCGGGCACGGTGACATAGACGTACTTGACATCAGGGGCGGAGGTCATGGCGTAGCGGCCTTTGGCATCGGTCACCACAACTTCTCGGCCATCTGTGACAGGGACGCCGGCGAGCGGCTTGCCTTCAGAGAGGACGCGGCCTGAAATCTTTACAACATCATAAGCATAGGATGAGAATACGGAGGAGAGTGCTAATAATCCAAAAAACAGTTTCTTCATTGACTAAGGATTCAATATTAAGGAATATAGGTTAAACGGGAGTATCGTGAGGGGGTTACTTCACCGGCTTGAGGATAGCTGTCCAGCCACCACCGGGAGCCATGTGGAAATCGACGGTGTCGCCGGCTTTGACGCCGGTAGTCGAAATCTTGTAATCGGTTGCCTCGCGGTGGGCGTTGACGCCATCGGCAAGTGTGGTCATGGTCCACTCGCCCTCGGGGAGAAAATCAAGGGTCACGGACATGTCGCGCGGAGTCCAATCGGTCATGGCGGCAACATACCAGTCCTCCCCTGCCCTGCGCGCGATCACGAGATACTCGCCGATCTTGGCACGGATGCCGATAGTCTCATCCCAAACTGAGGGAATGGATGCAAGGAATTGAGCATAGTCGGGGACGGTCTTGAAGTTGGAGGGTGAGTCGGCCATCATCTGAAGCGGGCTCTCGTAGACTACAAAGAGGGCGCCCTGGTGGCCGCGTGTGCCGAGCGACATGGGATGATTGAAGTTGATCATAAAGTCCTCCTGAGTGGCGGTGCGGACAGCTCCGGGAGTATAGTCCATCGGGCCGGCCATCATGCGGGTAAAGGGCAGGATGAGATTGTGGCGGGGGTTGATGTCGCGTGAATCTTTTGAGTGCTCCATGCCGAGGACGCCCTCGAAGGTCATTACGTTGGGATACTTGCGCTGAATACCGCAGGGCTTGTAAGCTCCGTGGAAATCGACAAGGAGATGACGGTCGGCTGCTGCCTTGGCAACACGGTCATAGAAATTGACCATATACTGGTCGGAGCGGTTCATGAAGTCAATCTTGATCCCCTTGACACCCCAGTCGCGATAAACGTCAAGGATGCCTTCGACATCGAGGTCAAGCGGGTTCCAGAGGCCCCAAAGGACGAGACCAACGCCACGCTCATTGCCATAGCGCACTAACTCCTCGACATTGACTTCGGGCTTATAATGCTTGAGGTCCCATGTAGACTGCGACCAGCCTTCGTCGAGAAGGATGTAAGGAATGCCATTTTCGGCAGCGAAATCGATGATGTATTTGTAGGTATCGGTATTGACGCCGGCTTCGAAATCGACGCCATAGACATTGAGCATCGACCACCAGTCCCAAGAGATGATACCGGGTTTGATCCAAGAAGCATCTCCGATGACAGAGGGGGAAGAGAGCTGCCATGCGAGGGTATTTTCGAGGAGACCGCGGTCATCGCTCTCTATCATGACAACGCGCCAAGGGAGTGTGCGGGGACCTTTCACCTCAGCAATGTAGGGATAAAGCTCGAGGATATCCTCAGTGCGGTCGTGGCCGGGACGGAGACGAACGTCCTTGATGACATGGGGGAAGACACCGGTGAGGACTGACAGAGAGTCGGTATTGACGAAAAGGTTGGTATAGTCGTCAACGTCGGCTTCAGTAACAACGACGCGGGTGGCTTTGCCGGGAGTTGTCATATAGATAGGCAGATAGCCATTGAGGGTGGGATCTATCTCTGAAAGGGCCAGGTGCTCAAAGGAGCACTCCTGGGGGGTGACGAAGTCCTTGAAATGATCCATGGGCCAGTAGGCCATAGTAGAGTCAGGCATAGCGAACTCTACGACCTCATTGCTGATGATCTGTGAGCCTTTTCGATCAAGGAAGATACGATAGGCGGCGCCATTGTCATAGACGCGGACATTTACGCCCCAGTCGCCGGCCATCTTGAGGGTCAACTCGTTGTAATGATCGCGAATCTCACGGAATTTTGTGGGGACATCGGCGGTCAGAGTCTCATCGACACTGCGCTTTTTCACACTTTTGATACGTGCATCCGACTTCTTCCGATCCTGAATGTCGATAGAGATGCGAGAGGGCTTAAGGATCACCTCTCCATCCTTCTCTACCGACCAGGTCAGAGAGGAACCGGAATCGTCGACGGTGGCTTTAATTTTGCCATCGGGAGAAACGACGGTGTAGCTCCCCGCATGGAGAGCTACACTCGATAACAGAATCATCCCTGAAAGCAATGAAAAATTTCTCATTGGTGGGAGTTATTGAATATTTACAGATTAATACAATGTGTCTTCTTGCTGATCGTAGTTTTCGGGATGTTCGTATCGGTCGATACCATTTTTGGAAGAATCCCAAAGGCTTCTACGGTTGAGGTGGGAGAGCTCGAAGTTCATGTAGCCGTCGGTGTGCTTGAGGCAGAGGTAGGTAGCGTCGGCATTGCCAACCTCATCATGGTTGTAAGCTGCAATTGAGCCGAAGCATCGGCAAGCGCCAAGGATGTAATTCTGCCATGTCTTACAGAAGTACTCGACGTTCCACTTGTTAGAGAGGTCTTCGCTCACCCAAACCTGAGTGGCGTAAGCACCGGTCACGAATACGTCAAGATATTCGGCGAATCCGGTCTTATTGTAGGTCGAGGTGTACTGGAAGCCTGAGGGGATATAATTCTGGCTTGCCCAGTTCTGACCAACGGAGTAACGACCCCACCAGTCAGCGCCTGCCCAAAGGTGGAGCTCATTTTCGGGATTGACAGCCTTGATGGCTTCGCTTACGCGACGGATACAGGTGGTGACATTCATGGCACGGAACTCAATCCATTTAGCGAACTTGGGACCTACACCGCCGGTCGGTGTTACGATCTCATGACGGGTGGGTTTGCTTTCATTCCAATAGTCAGCGTAGCCTTGCATATTGGCATCGCTCATACCGAAGTAGCCGCCTTCGTTGTTGGCATAACGGCAGTAGTCCAGGCTGACACCTTTGAGTTTGGGATACTTGGTGACGAGCTCTGTTGCTACTGATACGAGGAGATCCTGTACTTCGGGATACATGGGGTCGAGCATTGTCACGCTCTGAGCCTCGCGGTAGCCTTCTACTCTCTCGGTATCGTCAGAGATGGGAACGGTGATATCCGGGTTGCGGTTGTCGCTGCGAACCTGAACTTTGTCTTTCCACTGATCCCAGTTGTCGTAGACATAGCCCTGCTTGTAGGTGGGTGACTGCATGCCCCAGCCCATTGCACCGATAGAACCGATCACGTCGATTTCGAGCTCTTCGCACTTCTGAAGGAAGTAGCCGAGATAGTCATCATAGTCGCGCTCGACTGTGAGGTCGGCGAACTTATCACAGTAAGGGAGTATGTCACTCTTATAGAGAGCATAGCCATTGCCGGGCTTTACGTCAAGATAGATCATGTTGAAACCGGCGGCTTTCATCTTCTCAAGCTGCGCATCGATATTGGCGGCCTTGGAGAGAAGCTCGTAGTTGGCATGGCAGTCGATCCAGACTGCTTTGGGCTTGATAGAGGGGGCCTCGGGGACGATGTCGATAATGGGAGGCTCCGGAGCTGCGCCGATAGCGTCAAATGTATCATCGTCGTTGCAGGCTGTCAGAGCTAAACCGGCAGCTGCAATACCCATGAGATATTTATAGAATTTCATAAAGTCTAATTTTTTTAGATAAAATACAAACTGTCAGTGATTACTCGTAGCAGGTCAGACGTGTGGTAGAGACACCTGAACGATCGGTGTAATAGATGACGTAGCCTTCGTTCTTGTCAGCATCCCAGTACCAGTCGCAAGAAGCTCCGAAGCTCCAACCGTTGTTGCTTGAATACTTGATATCTGTACCTACAACGCGAGTAGCGAGGTCGTCGAGTTCGACGATATCGTTATGGAACCACCAACCTGTGCCGAGCTGGAGAGCAACATAGTGCTTGCCGTTGATGTTCATGGCTGAAACGTAGGGACGACGGGCGCCGGTGCGATTGTGCATTGTGCCGGCACCTACCCACCAGCTGTTCCATGTCTGGAGAACTGCGGGCATATTGACCTTAGTTGTGCCTGAGTAGGTATTGGCGCATACACGGATCGTATTATTACCGTTACCGTCGGCGATAGTCTTGTCGGAGTCAGCTACAACATAGCTTGAGTTGAGGTCGGGGTTGATGGCCGAGATCATCTGCCAGCCATTGCCGTCGCCGCTTGACAAGCCTGTAGAAATGGTCTGTATATTTGTCACGGCACCATTCTCCATGTGGATCATGTAGTGGAGGCCCTCAGGACCACGGGCGGCGTTTGAACAGATATTGCAAGTGCTGAAGATGTCGCCGGTCACCTGGAGATAGTCAGCGCCATCGCGGCATGTGAACATGGGATCGCTGATGTGGGCGATGAGTGTGGGCTCGTCGGTATATTTCTTCCAGTAGTAGAGGTCACCGCCACCATCCTGTGCAGCCACACCGGCTACGAGGACGCCATTGATGTCGGAGCTCAGAACGCGGAAAGATGCGAAGGGCACTGAACCTGTGTTAAGAGTGCCGACAGGTGCGTTGTCAGCGTAATTGAAGACCTTGAGAGCTAATGCCTCATTGGGTACGGTAAGGGCAGCATTGTCAAACTTGGGATATGTGTACTGGCCGGCAAGGATGACATAGTTATCGTGGCCGCAGAATGCGATGTAGCCGTTGAGGTCGCCATATTCGCGTGAATCGGCCAAGTTGTAGTTGGCGAGCTCGCCGGGGTAGCCGAGGTCAACGAATGAAACGAATTCGCCGGTTGTAGCACCGCGAGTGAAGCCATTGCCATACTCTACGATATCGGTCAGGCCGTTGGTCACGACATAGGTGCGTGAGGTTTTACCGTCGCCTGATGTCACGGTATATTTCACGCCACCTTCCTGAGCAAAGTTCTGAGGAATTGAGGGATCGGGAGATACAGTAGCGCCTTTTGACACATACATCTTGATGGTCACGCTGTCAAGCTCTTCAACGGGATCGACAGTGGGACTGACCTTGAGGTAGATGGTATCGTTGGAGATACGTGATTTCCAAACAATACCGGAATTGCCGGTTACCTTGGGGCAATCTACGTCGCCAGAATAGAGGATGAAGCACTGCTGGCGGTCGACGGTAAACATGTCGTCATCGTCACATGATACCATCGCAGCTGAGAGAGCAACGAGGGATGCCGACAGGAAATATTTATTTAATTTCATTGTAATCTGATTTAAGGGTTAATTACTCGTAAATGCCCATGATACGGTATTTGCGAACGGTGCCGATACCTGAAGTGATGGCTATCACCATGCCTTCGGGGTTTTCCTCGTCGACGAGGATGTTCTTACGGCCAGAGAGACCGGGGGTCACCATGGCATCGAATTTGAGAGTAGCGCGGAGATACACCTGAGTCAGATCGAAAGAATTCTTATCTTCTGCAGACACTACGAATACTACTACGCCTGAACCGCCTTCGGCATCTTCAGCTGTGAATTCGTCGCCAAGGAGGCTGCCGTGCTTGTCATACTCATAGATAGTACCGGTGATTGATTTGGCATCATTCTCACGTGTATTCTCGCACACCATTGCATGAATGAAGTTGTCGGTATGTACAAAGTTGGGATCGGCATCTTTACAGCCTGTAAGCCCTAAGGCTATGAGGGAGATAAAGAGGACAATTATATTTGATTTTAAAACTTTCATGACTTGAAAATGTGAAGTTAGTAATTACCAGCCGGGGTTGTTAACGCAGGCGTTGTTGTTGGTACGCTCGTTCAGAGGAATAGAGAAGTATTTGTAACGGACGGGATAAATACGAGTCTGACCGGCATCGCAGCTGATACGCTCGTAGGTGGGGGCACCGCCTGAAACATTAACTTTGACGCCATGAGCCATCTGGCCGCCGATAACGCCCTCAGCGAGATCCCAGCGACGGAGGTCCCAGAAGCGGAGGCCTTCGGCTGCGAGCTCTTTAGCACGCTCTTCGCGGATGAGCTTCATAGTATTGTCGAGGGTGTTGACATCAGCGATAGTCTTGGCGGGGAGGTTGACGCGAGCACGGACTTTGTTGATGCAATCGAGGATCTTGGCCTGATTGGCAATGAGGTCAGCCTGTGCATAGGCTTCAGCCTGGTTGAGGAGCACCTCAGCATAGCGCATGATGAGGTCGGGGGTCACGCTCTTGTCTTCAGCCTCTACGAAGTGCATATTATCTTCGATGAGGAATTTGCGGAGGAAGTAGCCTGTGCAGGTCTTACCACCTGTAGAGCCTGACTTGCGGAACTCCATGAATCCGTCAAGGCCACCCTCGAAGGTTTCGATCTTACGACCGCGCCACTGAGCGCCGTTGTAGAGGATAGTAGCCTGGAAGCGGGGTTCGCGGTCTGAGAAGGGATCGGCGTGATTTACGCTCCAGTTGTCCCAGCTGAAGGGGGTACCGTCGTTCCACTCATAGAGGTCGGCGAGCTCGGCGGTGGGCTGATGCTCAGCATATGCGCCGCCATTGTTGATGTGGGTGTCGCCGCCGGGGCTTACGCTGCTATCCCAAAGGTGATAGAGGCGGGTGTTGCCCTGAAGATACTCGATAGCAAAGAGGACCTCGGGTGAAGAGGCTGCATTGAGAGAGAAGAGGTTGGAGAAATCAGGGTCGAGCTGTACGCTGCTGAATGCTCCGCACTTTTCGGCTGCTTCGGCAGCTTCCTCCCACTCGTGGGCGTAGAGAGCTACGCGTGAGATGAGGCCATAGGCGAAGGGCTTTGTAGCGCGGCCACGGAGCCATGAGGAAGAGTTGGCATCGGGAAGATTCTCGGCTGCGAACTTCAGCTCATCGAGGATGTAACGGTATGTCTCGGCCTCGGTAGCGCGGGGCTGGTGGATATCAGCCTCTACGGCACCATCGCTCAGACCGCCATTATGGCCTGACTTCTCAGTGCGGAGGATTACGCCGCCGTAAACACGAGCGAGGAGCCAGTAGCTGTAAGCGCGGCAAAGACGGATCTCAGCCTCGCGGGGAACTACAACTTCTGAGCCGAATTTAGAACCGAATTCGCGGAGACCACGAAGGCAGTCATTGGCTGTACGGATGCGGTTGTACTGAGTAGACCAGCACTCTAATGCGCCGGCGCCATTCTCTCCGTTGGAGATACCCTGGAGGAGGAATGAGTTGTAGGGGTGGCCATACTGGTCCCATGAAGATGACTTCATGATATCAGAATAGCTGTCCCAGAAGCGATTACGGCAGTTTTTAAGCTGAGTATCTTCGGTGAAGATCTTGTAAGAAGCTGTAATATACATGTCGGCTATATCCACTGAGCTCCAGATTGCGGTGTCAGAGGCGACATCTTCACGGTTGACATCCAGGACGTCATCACAAGACGTCATGCCGGCTGCCAGAACCGATATAGCTAATGCTTTGATATATTTATTTTTAAACATGACAAGTCGATTTAGAATGCAACATTAAGACCGAAAGTGTAAGTAGCCTGCTGCGGGTAGAAACCATTAGATACAGAGGGGCTTTCGGGGTCAACATATTTGAAGTCAGTGATAGTCCAGATGTTGGTGCCTGCAAGATAGAGGTTGATCATAGAGAAAGGAGTCTTCTTGAGCAAGTGGGTCGGGAAGTTATAGCCGATCTGGATGTTCTTAAGACGGAGGTAGTTACCATTTACGATCCACCAGTCGGATACCCAAGCGTTGTTGAAGCGGGGCACTGTAGAGAGACGGGGGTACTTGGCATTGGGATTTTCGGGAGTCCAAGCGCCTTCGATGAGGTATTTGGGTGAGTTACCTGTGCCGAATGAGCTGGTATATACGGTAGATGCTGTTGTACCTGAATCATATACGCCCTGTAGCTGATAGTCGCAGTGAGCAACGCCCTGCCAGAGAGTGGTCAGATAGAAGTTCTTGTAGTTAAGGTCGATATTGAATGAGAAGTTGTATTCAGGAATTCTGCCATAACCGATCTTGACATAGTCGAACTCTCTTGAGATGATACCGTCGCCATTGACATCGACGTATTTGATATCACCGGGTAGTGTCTCACCGGATGGAGCCTTGGGATAATCAGCAATTTCCTCCATTGACTGGAAAAGGCCGAGGGTCTTGAAGCCGAAGATGCTTCCGTAGGGTCGGCCGAGCTGCTGACGAGCGTAGGGCTCGCTGTCGGTAACCTTTTTTTTCAGCACTTTATTGCGGGCGAATGAAACTGATCCACGCAGGCGGTAGCTGAAGTCCTTGGTGATCTGGTTGGTGTGGGTAAGGGTAACCTCGACACCACGGTTGTCCATCGAACCGCTGTTGAGGTATGCGGGATAGTAGCCGCCGAGTGAAGAGGGATAAGCTGCTGAAGTAGCTTCAAGGATACCATCGGTGCGCTTGTAGAAGACGTCGATTTCAGCATTAAGTTTGTTACGGAAAAGTGAAGCGTCGATACCAACGTTGTAGTTGTAGGCGTGTGCCCATTCAAGAGAACGGAAGGTGTAGACGGGATCAACATAGTACTGGGTGATGGGGCTGCCACCGAGGAGGTAGCTGTCAGAAGAATTCTTGAAGGTGTGGTTGTACTGGAATGCACGTGAAGCGCCGCCATCATCACCGAGCTCACCGTAGCTGGCACGGAGCTTGAGGAAGTCGATCCACTGGATATCCTTCATAAAGCCTTCTCGAGAGATAACCCAACCGGCAGATACAGAGGGGAATGTACCCCAACGATTTTCGGGAGCGAAGACGTAAGAACCGTCACGACGTACAGCGACTTCGAGGAGGTATTTGTCATCAAATGCATAGTTGAGACGGAAAGCGTAAGAGGCCATACCATAATTCTGGTGGCTACCCTGCTGCTGAGGAACGTTGTCCTTGAAGTTTGTTCCGAGGTTGATGTCGATGGGTTCGTCGCTGATGAATCCGCGAGCAGCTGCATAGAGCATGTCTTTGTACCAGCGGCTCTTTTCATAAACGAAGAGGAAGTTGACAGAGTGCTTGCCGAAGTCGCGAGCGTAGCTTACTGTCGGACGGAGCTGCCAGCGCCAGTTGTTCTCGCCGATGCGGTCGTAATAGCGGTCAAGGCCGATACCATAAGAGGTCTCTACTTTAGATTCGAGAGTAGAGTTGTCGAAAGCGAGGAGCTCGTAACCTTTCTGGAACTGGCTGGTCTGAGTGTGCTGATAGTCGTAAGCAAAGAATACGTCTACGTTAAGGCCTTTGAGAGGAGCCCAGAGGTTAGAGAAGTCATAAGCAAGCTTGTAGGTAGAGTTGAAGACCCATGCGTCAGAGCGATATTCACCGGTCTGCTCAAGAGCAGCAACAGGGTTGACATTCATTGATGAGCCCTCCTTCCATGCGAGGGTGTAGCCGTTCCATTCTTTCTTGATGATAGGAGCGGTGTTGGCAGCCTGGCGAACAACGTTGATTTCGCCTTGCTTGTTGAATGAGTCAGCGCGGGGTGCACGACGCTGAGTCTTTACACCAGACATAGTGATAGCGAAAGTAAGGTCCTTAGCTACTTTGATATCGAGGTTGGCACGAGCGTTGATACGAGAGTAGTCGGTCTTCTTGATAGTACCTTCCTGGCCCATATAGCCGAGTGAGGTGTAATACTTAACGCGCTCAGAAGAGCCGGAAGCCGATACGTTGTGCTGCTGAGTGAAACCGGTGCGGAAGATTTCGTCGAACCAATCGGTCTCTCCCCAGGGAGAATCGGGGTCGTTAGCGAATACCTTCTGCTGAATATCAGCGGTGTAGAGAGGCTCGAAGCCGTCCATGATAAGAGCTTTGTTCTTATAGTACATGAACTCTTCAGCATTGAGGAATTTTGGGAAAGCGGTGTTGCGCACGGCTGAGAATGAAGCGCCGTAGCTGATCTTGGGAGCACCCTCACCACTCTTGGTGGTGATAAGGATAACACCATTCATACCCTTAATACCGTAGATGGCTGCAGCAGCATCCTTGAGGACAGAGATTGACTCGATATCGTTAGGGTTAACGAGGTTCATGTCGCGCTCGATACCGTCGACAAGTACCAGAGGCGGATTTGCACCGAAGCCACCGGTACCACCGTTGTTACCGCGGACATAGATCGATGTACCGTCGGCACCGGGCTGACCTGATGACTGGATTGATGTAAGACCTGCAACCTTACCTGTCAGAAGGTTAGATACGTTCTGCATGGGAGCCTTGGTGAGCTCGGCACCGCTTACGGCAGAAACAGCACCGGTCAGGTGAACCTTCTTCTGACGGCCGTAACCTACGACAACGACCTCATCGAGGTATGTGTCATCGGGGGTAAGCTTGACAGTCACATTAGTACGGCCATTGAGATCAACGGTCAGAGGCCTATAGCCCACGTAAGAAACTGTCAACTGAACATTGGCATTAGACACTGTGAGCGAAAATTCGCCGTCGATATTGGTTGCGGCAGCGTTGGCTGTACCTTTGACAGCAACGGTTGCACCAATCAGCGGTTCATCCTGCTCATCGATAACGGTTCCACTCACGACAACATTCTGAGCAGAGGCCCCGAGCATCGTGAAAGAACAAATCAGCAAGGCAAATAGCCTTAAGAACTGAGTTATCAGTTTTTTCATGTGATTTAATTGGTTTGGTTAGTAACTATGATTGAATTAATTATTTTGCTTGGCTTCGTAGCGATCGATAGCTGCCTTGATGTTGCCCCAAAGGTTTCTGTCGATCACCTGAATGATGTCAAACACCATCAGGCCTTCGGTCTTGTCGAGGCAAACGGTCACGGCATTTTCGATATTCTGGGGGTTTTCAAGATTGCCATCGTGATTAAGGGCATAGATAGATCCGATCAGGTGGCAGTCGCCTCTAACGAGGGTATCGGCGCGTGCAAGGCCATACTCGATTGACTCGTTGTCGTCCGGGCCATAGACACGCTCGAGATATGTGCCGACGATGAAATTATCGAGATAGGGAGCGAATCCTGTAGCCTGATACTCCGCAGAGCCGTAATTTTCGCATGCGAGGGGCCATGGGCTGTCGGGAGAGGCCCAGTTCTGACCGCTACCATTGAGAGCGTGAATCCAAGATGCTGCCCAATAGTTGAGCTCAGCATCGGGGCGGATAGCGTGGAGGGTATCTGACACGGTATGAACGAAGTCGGAGATTATGCCTGAACGGAAGGCCCACCACTGCTTGTAGTATTTGCCGGGATTGTGAGTGCCATCCTCATTATAGGTGAAGATGTCGGCGGGGAAGTTTTCGACTTTCTCTCCGAGATACTCCTCAAAAGCAGCCTTTGTCTCGGGAGAGAAGTCGCTGCGATTGTCAGGGAAGCGGCAATAATCGAGGGCGAGGCCGTCGATTTCATAATTGTTGATGATCTCAAGGAGCATGTCGAGGGCAAGTTCGCGATTGTCCTTGAGGGCGGGATTGAGGAATGCTGCTACCTGAGTAGAGTCCTCATAGATGGGCTGGAGAGTACCATCGGGGAGATACTGCACGCATGTGCGGGACTGGAATTCGGGGTCGTCATAAACGAGACCGCGGTGCCACCAGGGTGATCCGGCTGGGAACACGCAGGCAGACGCTACGACCTTCATGCC
>JAAVFS010000077.1 GCA_014800605.1 Bacteroidales bacterium
GCAGCTTCAGGCAGAAATTAATCAGATTTTGTAATGATGCGCCATAGTCGGGACCGAGAAGCGAGTCAATGGTGATATTGAAGCCGGATGCACCCGCCTCCCACAGAGCGCGTATCTCTGTTGTTGACATTTTGCCTGAAGCTACAAGAGGTATTTCCAGCCCGTCGAAAGTCATCTCAGCTCTGACTTTTGAAATCATCTCTTCAGATGTTGAGTTGACTATGACGTAATCAGCGTCTGCGCGTTTCAGCGCGTTCCATTGGATGTTGGGATGATATTCCGCGCCTATTATGACATGACCGCCCATCGCGTCTCTCAGTTCCTGTGCTTCCTTGTCACCGTCAGAAAGTGTAATGCCATGCACTCGCAGTTTGTCGACAAGGATGTCGTGATGCTTGAATACGAGTATCACACCGGCTTCGCGGCAGATGGGAATAATCTCGTTTGCGATTTTTTCTGTTTCAGCGTCGGAGGAATAGTCGGTGTCTAACTCGATCCATTCACACCCGGCCTTAACAGCCATTTCGGCTTGCTCTGCTTCGGAGAGGAGGGGAGACTTTATAATAGTAAATTGTAGCATAGACAGTGTATTCAAAGTTTGGTACAAAAATAAGAAAAGTCTTGGACATCTCTTAATGTTCAAGACTTTTCTTTGAGGGTGAGGTGTGGGGGTCGAACCCACGACCTTCGGAACCACAATCCGACGCTCTAACCAACTGAGCTAAACTCACCATTTTGGTTGTTGATTTTCGTTTCAACGGTGCAAAGGTATAACCTTTTTTTGTAACCTGCAATATTTAGAACAAAAAAAATTAAATAAAATGTAATAGCCGCACTATCACATAAGGAGAATGCGGCTATTAACTTGTTTATGATCATTCGTCTATATGCTTTGCAGCATATTCTTTTAAGAGTTTTTCCTGGATGTCGGCGGGGACAAGTTCATATCCTGAGAATGTCATTGTAAACGATGATCGTCCTCCGGTGATTGAGCTTAATGCCGTAGAGTAGTTTGACATCTCCTTTAGGGGTACTTTCGTTGTAATTTTCTCGAAGCCGTTATCGCTGGTCATTCCCATGATAATTGCTCTGCGGCTCTGTAGGTCGCTCATGACGTCGCCCATCACATCGGCAGGCACGAATACATCGACATCGTAGACCGGTTCAAGAACTTTCGGACTGGCATTACGGAATGCTTCGCTGAAAGCATTGCGAGCAGCTAGCCTGAATGAAATTTCATTTGAGTCGACAGGGTGCATTTTACCATCATAGACTATTACGCGTACATCGCGTGCGTATGATCCGGTAAGGGGACCGTGTTCCATACGATCCATCAATCCTTTGACAATTGCAGGTATAAATCGGGCATCAATCGCACCACCTACGATACTGTTGCACACGACAAGTTTACCGCCCCATTCCAATGGGATTTCCTGCTGGTCGCGCACGTTTATCTTGAATTCCTGATTGCCGAATCTATAAGTTTCCGACATCGGCATTCCATCAGTGTAAGGTTCTACAATCAGGTGTACTTCGCCAAACTGTCCAGCTCCGCCCGATTGCTTTTTATGGCGATAGTCGGCGCGAGCTGCCTTTGTTATTGTCTCGCGATATGGGATTTTAGGCTCTTCGAATATGATTGGAAGCTTGTCGTTGTTTTCAACTCTCCACTTGAGTGTACGGAGATGAAATTCTCCCTGACCGGAAAGGATGGTCTGCTTGAGTTCTTTAGATTGTGCGATCTCCCATGTAGGATCCTCCTCATGCATTCGGGTGAGAATCACATTCAGCTTTTCGGCATCGCTCTCGTTGACCGGTCTAACAGCTCTCGAATATTTGGGTGCAGGATATTTTATAAAGTCAAAAGCTATATCTACACCTTTCCCATCGAGGGTATTTCCAGTGCGTACATCTTTCAATTTTACTGAGGCACCGATATCTCCGGCTTCCATCTTATCTACAGGGGTTTTGATTTGTCCGCATACGCAATATATCTGCGCAATGCGCTCCTTGCTTCCTCGGCTTATGTTGTCGACATCGGCACCCGTGGTGAGCGTTCCTGACATTACTTTGAAGTATTGTACCTCTCCGATATGCGGCTCGACTGTTGTCTTAAATACATAAAGACTTAATGGTCCATTGCTATCGGGCTTGACCTCATTGCCCTCAGTATCAATAGGCGCCGGCATATCTTTAACGAAAGGCACAACATTACCAAGGAATTCCATCATTCGGCGTACACCCATATCCTTGAGCGCACTGACGCAGAATACGGGGAATATCGAACGGTCGACGAGTCCCTTACGGATGCCTTCGCGCATCTCATCTTCTGTCAGTATGCCTTGCTCAAAGAATTTTTCCATAAGACTCTCGTCGTTTTCGGCTGCTGCTTCTACGAGTTGCTGCTGCATCTGTATGGCTTTTTCGCGTTCTTCTTCAGGCACTTCTTCTATGGTAGGCACTCCGCCATTCGGTCCCCACGAATATTTTTTCATCAGAAGGACATCTATCATGGCATTAAATCCTGAGCCAGTGGATAGCGGATATTGTATGGGAATTACTTTCTTACCGAAAATCTCACGCATTTGCTCAAGGATATTTTCGTAGTCGGCTTTGTCGCCGTCGAGCTGATTGAGTGCAAAAATTACCGGTTTATTTAGTTTTGCCGTTGTGCGAAAAATATTTTGAGTGCCGACTTCGACGCCATTTTGGGCGTCAACAACGATGACACCTGTATCGGTTACATTAAGTGCTGTAATCGCGTTGCCAACGAAGTCGTCACTTCCGGGACAATCGATTACATTAAGTTTTTTGTTGAGAAATTCTGCATAGAATATAGTGGAAAACACAGAATAGCCATACTCCTTTTCTACCGGGAAATAGTCGCAAACCGTATTACCGGCATCAACTGTTCCGCGACGTTTTATAACTCCACACTCGTAGAGCATAGACTCAGCGAGCGTGGTTTTTCCGCAGCCCTTACTTCCAAGAAGGGCAATATTTTTCAGTTCGTCAGTCTTGTAAATTTTCATGATAATACGAATTAAGGTTAATGGTAAGCTATTTCTCTCGCTTGATTATGCTTGAAATTACGGGAATAATCTCACGAGCTTTAATCGATTGCAATTTAAATAATAAATATAGTTTTATGGCTATTAATTAGTGTGTTATATAACATATCTACTAAACATAAATTAATGGGCATCGGAATAGCATACATATAAAAAGGAGAGATTGTCCGTGTGGGCAACCTCTCCTGATATTCATGAATTAAGACTATTACATTAGATCCACTTGACGTAGGCGAAGTCCTGACGATGGGGAAGGGCAGGATTCTTAGGATAGAGACGGACTCCATAGCGGAAGACGCCTGCATCCTTGTGCTTGCCGTGGTGCTCATAAGTCAGAGTTGAGCCTTCTTCCTTGACAACGTCAAACTGCTCTACTGACCAAAGCTTTTCGTCGCCATTTTCTACCTTGTAGATGACTTCTTCTACACCAAGATCTTTACCGAGACCGTTGGTGTCAACGATTACGCGGTTGGTGTAGTCGCTTCCGGCTACTGCATTAGCATGCTCGGCTGACTCGAAATCGAATACCTTGATGCCATCCCATGCCTGGGCTACTTTTTCTTTCCAAGCTACAATTTCCTTAGCGAGTTTGAAGTCATCGGCCTTGAGTGAGTTAAAGCGCTTGGCTTCCTTGTCGTAGAAGCGGCTGATATAGTCGTCGATCATACGCTTCATTGTGAAGTTAGGAGCGATGTCGCCGATTGAACCCTTGATATACTGAATCCATTCGGGAGAATAGCCCTTAGAGTTCTTGGCAAAGTAGAGAGGGATGATCTCATTCTCAAGCATAGAGTATATTGTAGCTGCATCGAGCTTGTCCTGCTGAGACTGATCGGTGAAGGTGCGCTTGTCGGTAAGAGCCCAGCCGGCCTTCTCGTTGAAGCGATATCCTTCATACCACCATCCATCTAGCACGGAGAAGTTGAGCACGCCGTTCATCTCAGCCTTTTCGCCTGATGTGCCTGATGCCTCAAGAGGACGTGTCGGAGTGTTCAGCCAGATGTCAACACCGGTCACGAGACGCTTGGCGACGATCATGTTGTAGTCCTCAAGGAAGATGATCTTTCCAAGGAACTGAGGCATGCGTGAAATCTCCATGATGCGTTTGATAAGGCCCTGACCGGCACCATCGGCAGGGTGAGCCTTGCCGGAGAATACGAACTGCACAGGGAACTGCTCGTTGTTGACGATCTTGTCAAGGCGCTCCAGGTCGGTGAAGAGGAGGTGGGCACGCTTGTAGGTAGCAAAGCGGCGTGCGAAGCCGATGATGAGTGCGTTGGGGTTGATCTTGTCAACGATCTTCATGACAGCTGAGGGATCGCCCTGGTTAGCAAGCCATTTTTCCTTGAAATCGCGCTTAACGAAGTTGACAAACTTGTTTTTCATGCGCATACGCATTTCCCAGATCTCGTCGTCGCTGACGTTGAAGATGCCTTTCCAGGCTTTGGGATCGCTCTGATGCTCAAACACCAGCTGGCCGAGTTTCTCTGCATAGAATTCTTTCCATTCAGAAGCTGCCCAGGTAGGCATGTGTACACCGTTGGTGACGTATCCTACGTGGCTTTCCTGCCAGTTGTAGCCCTTCCATATTCCGGCAAACATCTTCTTAGAAACCTCGCCGTGGAGCCAGCTTACGCCGTTGGCTTCCTGACAGGTGTTGAGGGCGAATACGCTCATTGAGAAGCGCTCGTTGGTATTGGGATTTTCTCGGCCCATATTCATGAGGTCATTCCAGCTGATACCGAGTTTTGCGGGGAACTCACCCATATATTTGCCAAAGAGGCCTTCGTCGAAGTAGTCGTGACCTGCGGGCACGGGGGTGTGAACTGTGTAGAGTGAAGATGCACGTACCATTTCGAGGGCTACGTTGAAGTCGAGTCCGTCTTCCTGAACGTAGTCTACAAGGCGCTGAAGATTCAGCAGAGCTGCGTGGCCTTCGTTGCAGTGGTAGAGCTTGGACTTGATTCCAAGCTTTTTGAGCATGAGCACGCCACCGATACCGAGCAGATATTCCTGCTTGATACGATTTTCCCAGTCGCCACCATAGAGCTGGTGAGTGATTGAGCGGTCATATTCGCTGTTCATGTCGAAGTCGGTATCCATCAGATAGAGCTTCATGCGACCGACATTGACACGCCAGATGTGAGAGTAAATGATACGGCCGGGATAGGGCACTTCGAGGATTACGGGGTGACCGTTTTTATCAACGACCTGTTCGATAGGAAGCTGATTGAAGTTCTGAGGCTCGTAATTGGCAATCTGCTGGCCATCAACAGAGAGGGTCTGTGTGAAGTAGCCATAGCGATAGAGGAAGCCGACTGCTGTCATGTCGACACGGCTGTCAGAAGCTTCCTTGATATAATCGCCGGCCAGAACGCCAAGACCACCTGAGTAGATCTTAAGGGCGTTGCACAGACCATATTCCATTGAGAAATATGATACTGAGGGGACATCAGTGCGCATAGGTACGCTCATGTAGTCCTTGAACATGGCATATACTGAATCAATGCGGGCCATAAAGGCTGAATCATTCAGGATCTCTTCGAGACGGCTTGAGTGTAGCTGTTGAAGAAGCATTACGGGGTTCTCACCGGTGCTTCTCCAAAGATCGGGATCGAGATCGCGGAAGAGCGATTTGCCTTCGCTATTCCAAACCCACCAGAGGTTTTTAGCGAGTTCCTCCAGGGGTTTGAGCTTGGCGGGAAGGACTGCCTGAACAGTCATGTCGCGCCATGCAGGAGCGTTTGTGTTGCTAACTTGTAGTTTCATAGTGTGTTACTTTTCTTAAGTTATTTCTTCAATTGGGGATTATTTATTGCGTTTGTTCTCATTAGCTAAAGCTATGGTGAACGCTTCGGTATAATAGTTGATAAAATGAGCCCAGTCGGCCTTTTCTGCTGTTTTGACAGCAGCCTTCGACAGGTCGTTATAATTATATGTGCCGTCGGCGATTTTGGTCAGTGTCCCGGCTATTTCTTCTGCTACACTCCAATAGTTGCCGTCAGTGCGATTAATGACATCTACACCTGTAGAAAGGAGGTCGTGGCCGCAATCACTCTTTACCCACTGGCCGAAGCCCGAAAGGGTAGTGGTAATTGTAGGCACACCGAAAGCTACGCTCTCAAGGGGAGTGTAGCCCCAGGGTTCATAATATGAAGGAAAGACGGTAGCGTCCATTCCGGGTAGGAGCCCGTAATAGGGTGTATTAAATATGCCGTCGGTATCGTTCAGATAGCATGGCACATATATGACATTGACCGATGACTCAGTGTTTTGGCTGAAGCCAAGGGAGTGGATGCGGCCATAGATAGGATCTGATTCCGGATTATTAATTATATGTGTGATAATCGGATCAGAGAGTGTCTGACTGCAGTTGCAGCCGAGAGACTCGGCGAGGTCTTTGCGTGGGCCGCCACACCAGGCGGGCACCATTACGAAGGCAAGTATCTGCCGGCCCTTTACGCGATCTCTGAGAAGATTTATTGCGTCAAGATAGATGTCAATGCCTTTGTTGCGATATTCGCATCGGCCTGAGGTAGCTACGATAAACGTGTCTTCGGGGAAGGTCTTCCCGGTCAGCTTGGAGGCTACGTTGAGCATTACGGAGCGAGCATCCCGGCGAGCCTTGGCCATCTTGGTTTTTGCCGGTACAAAGTTTGGCTCAAACCCGTTGGGTGTCACGATGTCAGGCTTCTTGTCAAGCAATTGTGCACATTCAATAGCAGTGACATCGCTGACGGTGGTGAAGCAGTCGGCCTGATGAGCGGCGGCTTTCTCCAGAGAGTGCTTGGATTCCATATTGAGTTCACCGGCCATCTGATCGCCATTATAGCCTTTGAGATAGTCGTAGAGCGGTTTGCCATTGCCGCAGATGCTTCGTCCGATGCTTGTGGCGTGAGTGGTGAAGATGGTTGCGACGGTAGGTAGCTTCCATTTTGTATAGAGGAGCCCCATTCCGGTGGTCCACTCATCAAAGTGTGCGATTACATTTTTGCCTTCAATGCCGACATGATTGCAGATGCTTTCGATGACGATACCTGCGGCATGTGAGAATGCGCAAGCCTCGTCATAGTCGCCGTACGCATGGAGTGAGTCGACGCCGAAGCGATCCCACATCTCGCCGTAGAACCTATCTTTTACGGCGTACATTCCATCAAATCCTATCAGGATAGCTATCGGCTTACCCGGGATATCCCAGCGTCCCACACGGACAGTGATGCCTTCGGGGAGTTTTGCATCAGAAAGCCATGATCGCATCAGGGATTCTGACTCAATGAAATATGGGGAGGGTGTGGAAGAGGTCCACACATCCGGACCGATAAAAATCACTTTGTCTTTATATAGCTTGTGGAGGTTTTTTGCCTTTGTCGAAAGCACTGTATAGATGCCTCCTATTTTATTGCAAACTTCCCAGCTTGTTTCAAAAAGTAAGTCAACTTGAATCGGTTTAATATCCATAAGTATATTTAATCGAAGTTATGAATCACAAAGATACATGATTTTTTTTAAACAAACTAATCTTGACAGGTTTTACCAATTTAAAAGTATTGAAAAGACCTGAAAACAATCTAATTCATACGAGATCAAGGTGTCCGCTGTACGAAAAAGCATCACCCCAAAAGTCTTATTCCTAACTCTTGGGGTGGTGTTTATAGGTTTTATACGGTTCGCATTTGATTAGACATTCTTGTGATTATTCAAAAATGTGTCTCAGTTTGCTGAATATGCGATTCTTGACGCTCTCGGATGCCTTGATGTTTGGCTCATCCTTGATGGATTCTATCGCAGCGCGCTCCTTGTCGTTGAGCGTTTCGGGAATGTAGACCATAATGTTTATCAGCTCGTCGCCCGTGCCGTCGCCCCGAGTAGAGGGAATACCCTTGCCACGCATTCTGAGCACCTTGCCGGGCTGAGTGCCGGGGGCAATCTTCAGGCGGGCGCGTCCGGTTATGGTCGGTACTTCTACAGATCCACCGAGGGTAGCTGTAGGAATATCGAGCATGAGGTTGTAGATCACATCATTGCCATCGCGGATTAATTCCGGATGTTTGATTTCTTCAATCACCACGAGAAGGTCGCCGTTGACGCCGCCGCGACGGGCTGCGTTGCCTTTGCCCTGGACAGTCAGTGTCATACCGTCTTCCACTCCGGCAGGGATGTGGAAGCTGATAGTGTTGTCTTTGCGCTCTACACCTTCGCCGTGGCAGTAGGGGCACTGCTCGGTGATGACCTTACCTTCACCCTGACATTCAGGACAAATTGCCGTAGATTGCTGCGGGCCGAAGATGGTTTGCTGGATATGGCTGATTGTGCCTGTGCCATGGCAGGTGTTGCATGTGGCAAATGCCGTGCCGTCTTTTGCACCGGTGCCGTTGCAATGCTCGCATTTGACCATTGTAGGAATCTTGAGAGTCTTGTCGACTCCGGTAGCTATTTCCGCCAAAGTCATCTTGACCTTGATGCGAAGGTCGCTACCCTTACGAGTCGGTTTACGGCGAGCTCGAGAGCTGCTACCGGTAGCGCCTCCGAAACCGGATGCACCATAATGGCCGCCGAATATGTCGCCGAACTGCTCGAAGATGTCCTCCATAGAGAAGCCTCCGAAACCACCTCCATAAGAGGCGCCACCTCCGCTACCGGGGAAGCCCTGCGGGCCCATGTTGTGGCCAAACTGATCGTATTTCTGACGCTTCTCTTCGTTGCTTAAGACGTCGTATGCCTCGGCAGCTTCCTTAAATTTCTCTTCGGCGGCTTTGTCACCCGGATTTTTGTCGGGGTGATACTTAAGGGCAAGCTTACGATAAGCTTTCTTTATATCGGCGGCCGAAGCGTTTTTATCAACGCCAAGGACTTCGTAATAATCTCGTTTATTATCCATAATGTATTCCTTTCTTACTGTCCTACTGCGACTTTAGCGTGACGTAACACTTTGTCATTTAGCATATATCCCTTGGATACGGTATCGATTACTTTACCCTTTTGCTCTTCACTGCCGGTCGGTACCATTGCGATAGCCTCGTGGATGTCGGGATCGAATGTCGCACCGGTCGATTCAATTGCTTTAACTCCGTTAGAGGCAAGATATTTCACCAGTTTGTTGTAGATGAGCACCATGCCCTCCTTTACAGACTGGGCATCGCTGGTATCCTTGATAGCGTCAAGTCCGCGCTCAAAGTCGTCGACAATAGGAAGCAGACCTTTCAGAGTCGATTCAGCGGCATTTTTCAGGAGATCGGATTTCTCTTTGAGGGTGCGCTTCTTGAAATTGTCAAACTCGGCCAGGAGGAACATATAGTCCTTCTTGACTGACTCAACCTTCTCCTGTTCGGCATTCAAGGCATCTTTCAGAGCCTCCATTTCGTCCTTTTCATCGGTGACGTCTTCTGCTGACTCAGTTTCGTCGTCGGGGGTGACATCGTCAATAGCTACATTATCTGTGTCCTGGTCGCGATATTCAGCATCGGCCTGCTCGTGAGGGAATTTATTTTTGTCCATAGTCTTATGTTGTTTTTTCTTTATAAATATTCGCATAGCAAAAATGTTGCCAAATAGGCTTTAGCTCCTACTTAATTTTAAAAAGATAACAAATTATGGCTAATATCGTTCAGTCAGGAAGCGATAGAATAGAGAAAACACGGGCCTAAAGCTTTCCTACATATATGTAAGGATAATCGGCAAGTGACTTGGCTGCCTTGTCGGCTGTAGCACGGTCAGTATATAGGCCGAATACCGATGAACCCGAACCTGACATTGAGGCATAGGCGGCGCCGGACTGAAGCATCTTCGCTTTGAGTTCGGCTATCTGGGGGCATTTGGGGAAGATTGAGACCTCAAAATCATTGACTAATTTGTTTATTTCGTTCCTTTTGAGGAGTTCGTGAAGTGGGGTAGGCCATGGTGATGGCTTCACTCCGGCGTATGCTTCCTTGGTAGACACGCTGACAGCGGGTTTTGCTATTACTATGTAATAAGGTGTAGTGTCAAACTCTGCCGGTGTCAAGTCTGTCCCTATCCCGGATGCTATCATCGGCCTATTATATATAAAGAATGTGCAGTCGGCTCCAAGTTGAGAAGCGATCTCGGCGAGTTTTGAGTCAGGCAGGTCGAGACAGAACAAGTCGTTGAGTCCTTTAAGCGTAAAAGCTGCATCAGAAGAACCGCCTCCGAGTCCGGCTCCGTCAGGTATTATTTTTTCGAGATAGATATCTACAGGTGGGAGATCGGTGACCTCGCATAGCGCTCTGTAGGCTTTAATTACAAGATTGTCTTCATCCGGGCAGTTGGGCTTGTTGCCATACACCGTCAAGTGAGTTTGTCCGTCGCGAGAAGGTACGATTTCGAGGATATCCTTCCAGCCTACCGGGAGGAAAAGGCTCTCAAGGTTGTGGTAGCCGTCGGGCCGACGCTCGGTAATGTTAAGACCAAGATTGATTTTTGCGTTAGGAAATAATATCATAATGATGCAAAATTAAAAAAAATGTCAATATGCTGGTGATAATTTTTGTGTGTGCCGTTATGTTCAGTATTAGCTTTTGTGTATCTTTGTGTTTGTAATAAATAGAA
>JAAVFS010000078.1 GCA_014800605.1 Bacteroidales bacterium
GCGCCAGATGGAGATCATCTCCGACAAGGATTCCCGCTGTATAGTGGTGGCAGCCGGTCCCGGTAGCGGTAAGACCCGTGTGCTGGTCCATAAGCTCGCCTCACTGCTGTTGCTGGAGGATGTCAAGCACGAGCAGCTGCTGATGCTGACTTTCTCCCGTGCAGCTGCTACGGAGTTTAAGCAGAGATTGTTAGGTCTCATCGGAAATGCAGCTCATTATGTGGAGATTAAGACTTTCCACTCCTATTGCTTCGACCTGTTGGGGCGGATAGGCAGTCTTGACGGCGCCGGCGATGTGGTGGCAAGAGCCGCTCAGATGATAGAAAATGGAGAGGTGGAGCACAATCGTATTGCCAAGACCGTCCTGGTCATTGACGAGGCGCAGGATATGGGTAGTGATGAGTATGCATTGTTGCGCGCGCTGATGTCATTCAATGAGGAGATGCGAGTGATCGCCGTGGGCGATGACGACCAGAATATTTACGAATTCCGTGGCTCCGACTCGCGCTATATGACTCAGTTGCTTAGCGAGTCCAACACTCGACTTATCGAGATGACTGAAAATTACAGGAGCTCGATGCAAGTGGTTGATTTTGCAAATGCTTTTGTTAAGCGAATTGATGGAAGATTGAAGACGAATCCCATCGTATCAATGAGCAGCACAAAGGGTTCGGTGTTTTTAAGACGGAATCAATCAGGTATGATGTATATCCCTCTCGTCGAGGATCTGCTCGCTCATCGCCGTCAGGATAGGTCGACTTGCATCCTGACTCAGACCAATGATGAGGCTGCCATTCTTGTGGCCCTGTTGCGTAAGTACGGGCTCAGCAGCAAACTTGTGCAGAGTATGGATGGATTCCGGTTTGGTAGTATTATGGAGGTGCGCATGTTTCTCAAGCTTATCGAGCGGGAGACTCACTCTTCGGTGATTGCCGACAATGTGTGGGAAAGCACGAAGCAGAAGGTACTTTCGGAATATGCCGACTCGTCAAGCCTGCAATATCTCAAGCGATGCCTCGAGCTGTTTGAGGAAACCAATCGGTCGAAATATCTTACAGATTTTAAAGAATTTATCCGTGAGTCGTCGGTCGAAGACTTTTGCGACTTCTCCGGCACAGATATTGTCGTGTCGACCATTCATAAAGCTAAAGGACGGGAATTTGCCGACGTATATATGCTCATCGCCAGGCGCCCTGCTATAAGCGATGCCGAGCTGCGCCGATATTACGTCGGGGCCACACGAGCCAAGGAGCGACTGTTCATTCATTCCGACTCCTCTCTTTTCGACAATCTGCCGGCCACGGAGTATGTCGTTAATCAGCGGCAATATGGCATGCCCGACGAGATAGCCCTGCAGCTGACCCACAGAGATGTCAATCTTGGCTTTTTCAAGACCCGTAAGAGCGACATCCTCGCACTGCGGGCCGGACAGACACTTCGGTATGAAAACAATTATTTCTATAAGTGGGGGAGCGGCAGGGTCGTCGCCCGGTTATCGCAAAAGATGCAGAAGGAATTGCAGGCATGGACTGCCAGAGGATATCTTGTAGCGTCGGCCGCCATACGGTTCATCGTCGCATGGCGTCCTAAAGATGCACCGCGAGAAGAAGGCGAGCACGCCGTCCTCCTCATTGACCTGACTCTCAGGTGCTCCCAGTCCCACGCCTAAAGTGGCGATGTCCGTAAGAGGCTTATTTGATAATAATTGAAGCGCAAATATGGGAGGAGGAGTGGTCGGGGAATTCTGAATAGTTCGATCTTAGGCATATCGTAATTTATCCAAAGATTACGATAAATCTGTTAATAAATGACGGTGTGTGAGGCTGTTATGGCTGATTGGCGGGGTGGGTTGCGCGGAGGATTTCGCGTTTGCCGCCGGGCGGGCCGGGGAGGCGCTCGGTGAGGAAGCCGACGGTGTTGAGCATCCGGCGGATGGCGCCTTTGGTGCAGTAGGTGGTCAGGATGGCGCCCGGATTCATGGCGTTGTAGAGTTTGCGGAAGATCGCCTCCGACCACATTTCGGGCTGTTTCTCAGGAGCAAAGGCGTCGTAGTAGGTCACATCTATACCCGTCGGCAGTTCCATCGTCAGAAGGTTGTCGTTGAGCTTGATAAGAGTGAAGTAGGGGTTGATCTCGACGGGTTGGCCCCACGGGGCGCCATGAATAGCGAGGAGAGTGTCGCGCAGCTCGGTGGGGAGTGCGGCGGCGTAGGCCTCAACCGACTCGATGCTGAGGGGATAGAGCTCGACGGTATAGTATTTTGTGTCAACTCCCTCATCCAATGCGGCTTGGGCTGTCAGGACAGCATTAAGCCCGGTGCCGAGGCCAACTTCAAACGCCCTGACCGTGCTGGCAGCGGCCGCGGCCTGTCGCCAGCCGCAGTCGATGTAGACATGATTGCTCTCGGCGATGGCTCCTTTGACGGAGTGATAGTGCTCATTCATGTCACCGCGATATAGGGTAGGCGAGCCGTCGGCTGTGATTTCTAACGATACTTTCATCTGCAGGAGTGGTCACCCTTTAAGCTGAGTGACGCGGACACGGGTGTTCTTGAGCTTGTGTGGCGCTACGGCTTTGACCACATCGCGAGCCTTGTCGCGGGGGACGGTGGCGATAGCTGAGTGGTCGGAGAGGCTGATTTTGCCCACTTCGTCGGCTGTCAGGCCTCCGCGGTTGATGAGGTATCCGGCGATGTCGCCTCGCGAGATCTTCTCTTTCTTGCCTACGTTGAAGTAGATGGTAGCCACGTCGCTGTGTATCGGGTTGTCAGACGGGCGGCCTGGTGAATACGGGCGGTCGAAGCTGACGAAGTCGGGACGCGAGTCAGCTTCCGAGGTGATTGCATAGACTGTGCCGGTAGCGGCCTGGCGGGCTGTTCGGCCGTTGCGGTGGGTCCAGCTCTCGATGGTCGGGGGGAGGTGATAGTGGATGACGGAGCCCACTTCAGCTATGTCGAGTCCGCGCGAGGCGAGGTCGGTGGAGACCAGGATCGGTGTCGTCCCGTTGTCGAGCAGGTCGATGGCGAGCTGGCGGTCGCGCTGCTCGAGCCCGCCGTGGTATAGCCCTGCGGGAAATCCGGCCTTGACCAGCGCAGCATGGACTCGCTCGGCGCTCTCGCGATGGTTGACGAAGACGATGACCTTCTGATTGTCAAGTGAGTGGAGCAGAGCGATGAGGGTGTCGAGCTTGTCGCGCGAGGGGCTCTCGACCTCTACGATCTGCATGCGACTTCTGGGGGCGGGGGTCGTCGCTGTGAAGTCGACGGTCTCGATTTGCTTCATGTCAATGAAGTCGGGTATCTCCTGCAGGCGCGTGGCTGAGGTTAGCACGGTGTTGGAGCGGCTCCGGAGCCGGCGCACGATGCGCGACATCTCGTCGGCAAAACCCAGCTCAAGCGATTTGTCATATTCGTCAAGGACGAGGACCTTAGTGGCCGTCAGGTCGATCTGCCGGCGCTGGATGTGGTCGAGCAGACGGCCCGGAGTGGCGATGACGATGTCGGGGGTGACTGACAGGGAGTTGACCTCGTCGGTCATCGAGTGGCCGCCATAAAGGGCCACGCATTTGAGCCTGGTAGCCAGCGGCCGAACCACGTCATAGATCTGCAGGACAAGCTCGCGCGACGGTGCGAGCACGAGTGCGCCCGGCTTCGGTGTCGACGCGCTGAGGCGCCCGAGCATGTAGAGGGTGAAAGCCACTGTCTTGCCAGATCCGGTCGGAGCATGAAGCATGATGTCAGATGCGTCGGTATCGGCCATGACACGCTGCATGGCGTTGAGTTCGGTGATCCCGCTCTTTGAGCGTAGATTTTCTATGATAGTATTCTTGTCCATGCTTTTATAACAAGTATTCCGGCAAAATTATCCGGTAATTACTGCAATTTTAGTGTCAGATGAGCTATTTGGATGTGTCAAGCTGCTTTAGTAGCTGCTCAATATCCGTCTTCAGGACCGGAATGTGTCTGATGACAAGGCTCCACAGAAATTCAGGATGGACATTGTCATAGGCATGAATTATGCGGTTGCGTGTATCAATTATTGCTCTGGCGTTTGGTATTGCAAGTTCCGGATCAATTTTGCGGATACGATTGAGAGCCTCTCCCATAATTTCGACCTTTCGTTCTACAACACATTTTCGCATTATATCATGTTCAAACAGATCGTATCTATTAGGAAAATCAACAAAACAGCTTTGTAAGTCAGTTATGGCATCAAGGATGTCCTGTAGGTATGTGAGTATGGCTTCGTTACCCATAGATCATCTGTTTTGTACGGTCTATGTTGGCAATAAGATATTTGTTTCTCAGACCCTTTTTCTCTATTAGATCAACCTTCCGATTGAAGAGATTTTCTAATGCATCTTTGAAATCGAAGTAATTACTTACATAGTCAAATTTGTCATGGTCAACTTCCTCAAAATCTACAAGGAGGTCTACATCACTCTCGTTGTTGAATCGGTCAGTAAGTATAGATCCAAATACAGCAAGAGTCTTGACCTTGTAGCGATGGCAAAGGTCAGTGATGTGCTGGATATTTAGTTCTATAAGCTTCATGGATCTTTAATTGTGACAAAGGTAAGTATTATTAGTCAAAAACAGATGATGTTAAACAAAAAAACAACTGCCCGGAGCGGCCTGTTGGTGACGTGCTTGGGCAGTTTGTTCATCAATCCAATGTGGGAGGGAGAGGATTTATCGAGGTCCGCCTCCGGGGCGGTGTCCCATTCCGGGGGGAGGTCCGCCGGGGCCGAAGTGACCCGGGCCTGTCATACTGGTCGGCTCGTTGCCCTTGCCGAAAGTGTTAAACTTGTAGGTCACGGTCAGCATGAAATAGCGTGAGAGAGTGTTGTATTCGCTGTCGTCGATATAGTTGGCAGTGACGTTGCGCTGTATCTGCTGCTTCTGCTGGAGGATGTCGTAGACCTTCAGCTGGAGGGTCAGCTGCTTTGTGCGGAGGAACTCGTAGGCGATCGAGGCATTCCACATCCATGTGTTGGTGTCGTAGCCGTTGGCATAGCCCTTTGTGCCCTGGAAGTTGATATCCGAGGCGAGGATGACGCCGATCGGTGTGTAGTAGTAGGCATCGAATCCCACGCCGTAGTTGTGGACGAGCAGATCGCTGATATTGCTGGCCTTTAGGGTGTTGAATGTCTTCTGCAGGCGGTAGTTGGGTCGCAGCTCGAGCGATACATTGTCCGGACGCCAGGCGAGGGTGAACATCTCGGCGGCCATGATGGAGCGCGAGGTGTTTTTCTGCCCGTTGTTGAAGCCCACAGCCTGATTATAGTTGAGGAAGATGTGATTGGAGAAAGTGAAGCTCTTGTTGCGGAAGGGCATTGAGAACATGTTCATCACTCGGGCGCTCCACACTCCGCTGACATTCTCGTAGGTCGTAAACTGGCCGCCTGTCTCGGGGTTGAAGGTCGTCTTGCTGACGATGCTGTTCTGGCTGATATTGACGAATGCCATTGCCATGATCGACTGCTGGCGCTCCTGATTGAAGTTCTGGTAGCGGGCCTGGATGTTGTGAGTGAAGGTCGGGAGCAGGTCGGGGTTACCTTGCACTACGCGCAGCGGGTCAGAATAGTCGGCCACGGGCTGCAGTTGAGCCATCGAGGGCTGCGATGAGCGACCGCGATAGTGCAGGTTGAATGAGGCTACTTTGCTGATCTTGTAGCGGAATCGCATAAAGGGAGCGTAGTTCCACACCCAGCGTTCGGGTATGCTCTTGGCGTCGTTGATCAGGTTGATGCTCTTGGAGCGGGTCGGAACGATCGAGATGCCACCCTCGAAGTTGATGTCGCGCATCACTTTCTTATAGCCTACGCGGATGTCCTGCGAGAAGAAGTCGTTGCGGAATCTGTTGCTCAGCGAGTCGCTAAGCATTGCGTCGGCATAGTCAACGGCATACATCGGTACGGTGTAGTCGACTCCTTCGAGCTGATAGTTTGCGAGCGACACCACGTCATCGAGATCGACGGGTCGGTCATAGACGAGCTTGTCGGCATTGGTCCAGCGATACTGGAAGTTGTAGGAGAAAGTCAGGAAGTTGCCTTTCTTGACATCTCCCAGAGGCTCGGTCCATGAGAGGCGGGCCGACATCTGATTGCTCCAGTTGTGATTGTCGGTATATTGGTCGTAGACGTCGAGGCTGTCCTCAAAGGCCTGATTGATCTCTCTCCACTGACGGAACAGGTTGTAGGAATAGGAGTCGGAGCGCTCGCGGACATTGGAGAAATTGTAGCGTCCGAAGAATGATAGTGAGCGTCCGCGGTGGCTCTTGAAGTTGTGATTATAGATGATCCGGGCGCCGGCCTCATAGCTTTTGCCGGAGGAGTTGCCGAGGTTGAGACTCGTGGTGGTGTTGAGGTTGGGACGCGATACGGAGAATTGGTCGCTTTCCGAGTCGTTGAGGTTGATGGAGACGTTGGGTCTGATATCGAGAGTGTTGAATGAGTCGGGTTTCCACTCGATGCGGAAGTCGGCGCGGATGTTGTGCCCCTTGTCGGTAGCTACGGAGCGGGAGTTGGTGAAGTAGTCGCCGTCGGTCAGCAGGTAGGTGCGGCTCTGGCGGCTACGGGTGTCGCGGTCGGTGTGGGAGTACATCACGTCGCCACCGACGCGCAGGGTGTCGCCGCGACCCACATTGAAGTTGACACCGAATGATTGCGAATTGTTGATGCCGTTGTCACCTCCAAAGCGGCGGAAGCGGTTGCCGTTGCCATCAGTGAAGCCCAGGTCGTTGGTATTGTTGGCGCTGCCGATGAACGTTATCTGATTGCCATTCCAGAAGCGGTTGACATTGAATGTGCCCTGATAGCGGTCGTCCGTGCCATATCCGGCCTCGACGGTGCCAAACCATCCATTCTGCATCCCCTTCTTGACCGTGAGGTTGATGACAGTCTCCTCCTCGCCGTCGTCGACACCGGTGATTCGTGCCAGGTCGCTCTTGCGGTCAACGACCTGCAGCTTCTCGACCATGTTGACAGGCAGATTCTTGGAGGCTACCTTGGGGTCGTCGCTGAAAAACTCTTTGCCATCGATGAGTATCTTGGTGACCTCCTTGCCGTTGGCCGTGATTTTGCCCTCGCTGTCGACCTCGACGCCGGGGAGACGCTTCAGAAGGTCCTCGACTACGGCATTGGGAGCTGTACGGTAGGAGTCGGCATTAAATTCCACAGTGTCTTCCATCACCTTGATGGGGGTCTTGATAGCCGTGACGCCCACCTCTTTGAGCATGACCGAGCCCTCGGAGAGGCGCAGGGTGTCGAGCGTCAGATTCTGACTGCCGACGTTGACGTCGAGATATCCCTTGTTGAAGCCGATATAGTTGGCTTCTACTATGTATTTTCCTTTCTTGAGACCGTGGAAACTGTAGGCTCCGTCGAGATTGGCGATAGCACCCTGGACGAATGAGCTGTCGGAGGCCTGAAGCAAGCGCACGGTGGCATCGCCCAGCGGCGAGTCGTCGATGTCGGCCACGACACCCTTGATGTCAGCCGCCACTGCTCCCAGTGCTATTACGGCTGAAAAGAGTAGGCCGGCAGCGCGGCGAGTGAGATGTGAATGCATTTGGATGAATTTAATCGATACAAAACTATTGACGCTCGCGATCGGCAAAGGTTTAATTCTTTAACGTTTTTTTGCATAAAAACTCTCAATTACCGTTCAGATATCTCACAAATCTCATGCGATTCCATCAAAAATCTCGCGCTGGGGTGGGGCTTTCTTCCGTTTTTTTTGTATGTTTGCATCATGGTGGCTCACGCGGACGCCATACCTAACAATTAATTCCTCACAACAATGACTACGATAGCCGAAAACTGCTACGACATATTCCGTCGTTCGACCGACGATTATCATCTGACCGACCACGTCGATGCGCCCCACACCAATCCCTTTGCCGAAGGTTCTTTCGAGCATACTCTCTATGAAAAAAACTGGATTGACGCCGTGCAGTGGCATCTGGAAGATATCATCCGCGACCCGGAGATCGACCCCGTGGCCGCCCTTGCCCTCAAGCGCCGCATCGACCGCTCCAATCAGGATCGCACCGACATGGTCGAGGAGTTTGACACTTACTTCCGTGAGAAATATAAGGAAGTCGCCGTAGCTCCTGACGCTACTATCAATACCGAAAGCCCCGCCTGGGCGCTCGACCGCCTGTCGATTCTTGCCCTGAAGATCTACCACATGGAGCAGGAAGTCAAGCGCACCGACGCTACTCCAGCCCATATCGCCAAGTGTCAGGCTAAGCTCGATGTCCTGCTCGAGCAGCGCTCCGACCTTATCCGGGCCATCGACTGCCTGCTCGACGATATCGCTGCCGGGCGCAAGTATATGAAGGTATATCGCCAGATGAAGATGTATAATGATCCCGAGACTAATCCCGTGCTCTACGGAGCAGCCGAAACCAAGTGAGTGAGATGACTCTCAAATCAGGCAGCGTAGTTCTCGCCACCCGTTTCTCAGCGCTCGGCGATGTGGCGATGACCGTCCCGGCTCTCTATGATGCCTGCATTGCATCGCCGGATGTGCAGGTCGTCATGCTGACTCGCGACTTCATGGCCCCCCTCTTTCTGGAGACCCCGCCCAACCTCACCGTTGTCGGCGTCAACCTCGACGACTATAAGGGTCCGCTCGGCATGTGGCGCCTCCTCGGGGAGATGTCGGCCACCTATGGCGTCACCCACTATGTCGACCTCCACGACGTGCTCCGCACCAAGATGCTCCGCTCCTTCTGCCGCCTCAAGGGGATACCGACGGCCAAGATCAACAAGGGACGCAAGGAGAAGCACTCCTTGACCCGCAAGGACGATAAGGTGCTCCTGCCGCTGACTCACTCCATCGAGCGCTACCGGCGTGCGCTTGCCGACATCGGTATGTGTGCTAAGGAAGGTGCTTTCAAAGGTTATTTTGCTACGACGCCTCCTGCCGAGGCGATCTATGCTTCAATCGCCGGTCCAAAGGAGCCTGGTGAGCGCTGGATCGGCATAGCACCCTTTGCCAAGCATGAAGGGAAGATATATCCCATCGAACTGATGGAACAGGTGATACGTGCCCTCTCGGAGAGCCATTCGACACGGCTCTTCCTCTTCGGCGGCGGTCCCTACGAAAACAAAATTCTGAGCGAGTGGGCCCGAAAATATCACGCCACAATCTCGCTGGCCGGGCAGCGCCACGGATTTCCCGTCGAGCTCGCCATCATGAGCCGCATGGATGCCATGCTGACAATGGATTCGGCCAATATGCACCTCGCCGCCCTGACCGGTGTCCCGGTCGTCAGCGTATGGGGCGCCACACACCCCTATTGCGGATTCAGCGGATGGCAAGTGCCGGACGAGAACAATGTCCAGCTGCCGCTCCCGTGCCGCCCCTGCTCGGTGTTTGGCAATAAGCCGTGCGCTACAGCCGACTACAAATGCCTGCGTGCGATCCGTCCCCAGTCGATTGTCGACCGCATAGACGCAGTGATAGCGCAAAAAAAATCCTGAAAAGTTTAGATGGTGATACGCTTAGTCTGCGTCCCGGCCTTGAGTATGTAGATGCCGCGAGAGGCTATGTGGGTGCGCCATGTGCCTGCCGGAATGGTCTTCTGAGAGATCAGCTGACCGAGGATTGAGAAGATCTTGACCGTGACAGGGCGCGAGGTAGTCACATAGACATAACCATCTTTTACGGTGATTTCCAGCATTTCACCGTCCATCCGCTCAGCTACGGCAATTTCCCGCTCCATCTCCTCCCAGTTCTTCTGGGCTGAGACCGGCGCAGAGCAGATAGCGAGCAGTAATATGGCAGCGAAGATCTTTCTCATAGTTCGAAGTGCAAATATAGCTATTTATAAGATTTCTGAAGCTATTTTTCAGTCGGATTATAGCGATTTTATCAGGTAATTTCTAAATTTGGAGTGTTATATATAAAAATATGTATTCGCTATGACTACTCTTGACTACGAATCTGTCGAAATATATCTCGGCGACCATCTGCGTCGTGCCGATTGCCTCGACGTGCATGCCGACCACTTTTTCCCCGTCACCATCCTTGATCGCCTCTTCCACTACTCCGAGCAGCTCAACGGCTCGGTTTCAGATGGTTCGCGCATGGTCCACCGCAATTTCCACGGCCACGACTTCGACCGCTGGATCGACAATCTCGTAGCACGCACCCGCCTTTATGTCTCGCCCGCTGCAGCCGGCCACGGTGCAATCGAACTCCTCGATATCGACTCGATGACATTCGAGCCCGGTGAACCTGTCGCCGTCACGCTCCCCGATGAGACTACCCACACGCTGCTCACAGCCCCCATGGGCGATCCTCTGGCAGCCTCGTCACTCGATGAGCTTTCGATAGGTATCGACCTTGCAGGTCTCTTCCACAAAGCCCCGGTGGATGCTGATGCTGAGCCGTATATGGGATTCGGATTGCTGGCGCATGTGGTGCGTACCGTTTGTGAGAAATCAGGCATCGAGCCATCGAAAGTCGACCCTGTCAAGCTCTCCGACCGCATCTTCGACCACTTTAAAAACGAGCTCCTCGAACACATCCCCTCCTTCTGGAACGACATGGAGCACGTCCTCCACTACTGCCATCCTGAAATTCATAAGTCATGAGCGCCCCTTTCTATGTCTATATTATCATCGGAGTGATCGGGGCTCTCGTACTCGGGATCTTTGATCGATACAAAATTATAAAATCCAAGACACTGCGCTATTTCGTGGTGACCTTTTCGACATTTATGATCGGATTCCTTCTTTATGATCTTATCGTCTCTCAGTGAGATAAGGTCAGCTATAGATCAGTATAAAGCAACAAAAAGCGGGGGCGTCGGGCCTCCGCTAATTTGTTTCTACACTCTGGGACGTGGCGAGCGTATCTTCCTCCGCTCTTATCTTGTCTGTCGTAGTGGATTTATTATCCGACCGCGTCCTAATCAATATCTGTTACATAATTGTAACAAGCAGGACGCTCATTCAGTTCACTTCGACATGTCAAAAATAGAGAAATTTACGCTTCCGTATGCTCTGTGCTCCAGGAAGTGGGGAAGCGACGAGAAGTCATAGTTCTTGCTGTGCTCGATGATGATGATGGTGTCATCCTTGAGCATTTCCGACTCGAGGATCAGTCCCGGAATCTCGCCGAAGTCGGGGAGATCGTAGGGTGGGTCGGCAAATATGATGTCAAACTTCTGCGAGCAGGTGCGGACGAACTGGAAGACATCTCCCTTGATGAGTCGCAGGTTGGTCACATTGAGCTGCGAGGCCACGCGGCGGATGAAGTTGTATTGAGTCGTAGCCTTCTCGACGGCTGTCACCATGCGGCATCCGCGCGACAGAAACTCAAGCGTGATGGCGCCTGTGCCGGCAAAGAGGTCGAGCGCATCGGGCTCTGAATCAAAGTCGACCAGATTCTCAAGTACATTAAATATGTTTTCGCGCGCGAAGTCGGTAGTGGGGCGCGCGGTGATGTTGGTCGGCACGTCAAATCGACGTCGGCCATATTTTCCTCGTATTATTCGCATAATGGTAATACAACTAAGTCAAGGGGAGTGTTCATTGCAGCTTGTCCTCCGGCCTTGAACATGGCTACGGGGAAGACGGCCGGAAGCACTCGCGAGACGTATCGTGAGATCGGGCCGGTCAGCTCGTCGCGCAGTCGGCGGTCACCGCTGATGACGGCCGGAGTCTCGCTGTCGGCTCCAAGGCTCTCCCTGACGGCCATGATGTAGTAGAGCCTGTCGGCCATCGTGTCGGCGCTGAATGTGTTGGCAAATTGCAAGGTGTTGGCCGAGTAGGAGGCTATGTCGATAGAGTTCTCGCGGAGATTGATAAGGGTAGTCAGCGGGCGCATGGGGCGGCTCGTGGCATGCCAGTACTGTATCAATCCGGAGATGCGATGGCGTACGCTGACCCCCGGGAAGGTGCGGCGCAGGAAGTTGAGCAGGTCCTGATCAGGCGCGAAGGCTACCGACATGTCGAGCAGAGGCAGGCGGTCGAGCAACACCTCGCTGTCGGTGCGTCCGGTCAGCTCGGAGCAGATAGTCTCTGTGAGCGCCGGGTCGGTGGTGACATCGTCGGGCAGGAGGGTGAAGTGGTTGTTGCGCATTACGACGGTCACTCGATTGAAGTCGTTGAGCAGGAGCGGATTGTCGTAGATGGCGTCTTCTACCGCCTTGGATGAGAAGTCACCCTCGAAGTCGAGATAAGCTGTCATGAGTGAGTGCTCCTCAAGCGGATTGTAGATCATGATGTCGAGGCCGCGGTCTTCGATGGCAATGTAGAGCTGCCACATCCGCGGGTTGCTTATCATGTCTTTGTATAGTCTCTGTTTGCTCATATCTCGGAAGGGTCTCAATCGCTGAGGGTCAGCGCATCTGGTGAGGCTGGAAATTGCTTTGCCCGTTGGTGTTGTTGAAGTTGTTGCCGGTGCGGCCGTTACGCTTGCGTGAGTTGTCAAACGGGTTGCGGTTGTCGTAGCCCGGTCGGCCCATCTGGTCGTACATCTCGTCATCCTCGTCGTAGTCCTGATACTGATCGTCCTGCGACTTGTCCTTGGTCTTGGGCTTGTTCTTCTTGATGGCCATCGGCTTCTGGAGGTCGACAGGGGTCTCGTCGAGATTCCAGTCGTTGGTGATGTCCCAGTTCTTCTTCAGGTTGATTTTCTTCGGATAGTAGTAGACATCCTCGGGGAGTCGGTGCTCCTCGAGCGAGCCGGTGGTCCAGAGTCCGTCGCCATTGCGGTCGGTGAAGGCGCGGGCATAGTAAGTGCCGGGCTTGAGATAGTCGAATTTGGCTACGCCGTTGGCGTCGGCTATGACGGTGCGGATCGGGGTGTCGTTGGTCGAAAGGATCTGTACGGCCATCTTTGTGGAGTCGGGGATGGAGGTCAGGCGGAAGATGATTGTCGAGTATTCGTCTTCGGTTTTGACCTTGACGGTCTGGCTTACAGGGCCGTTGAAGAGGCCGTAAGGGGTGGTGACGGTGGCGGAGTCGACCGATATGCGATAGGTAGCGCCGGGTGTCCAGGCATGCTCGATGGTGTAGCGGAGCAAGTTGCCCGTGGAGTCGGGGAGTAGGGTCGGAGTCGGGAGCGTGCTCCAGACGGAGTCTTTCTCGACCTCAAAGTGCCACGCCTTGGGGTCGAGGGTTGCTATCGGCTCGGTCACGGTGACCACAAGCGGCTCGTTGACCTCCTGGCTGCTTGAACCGACGTTGAGGGTCATAAACTTGATTTCTGGGGCTTTGACCGCCTGAGAGTCTGCCTCTTCGTCGTCGTTTTTCTTGCGCTTCTTGGGTTCTTTCTTTTCAGGCTTGGGGGCCTTATAGTTGAAGCGGAGGGTGTCGGTGGTCCATGAGAGCTGTTCAAGGGTGTCGGTACGCATGTATCGGAGCGCTACCTGCAGAGAGTCAAGGTGATAGACCGCCGAGTCAGTCAGCCAGTAGGTCAGCGTGTCGAGTTTGGCGGTGTGTTGCAGCTTCGAGGCGTCGGGGAGGTCGAGGCGACGGCCGGCGGCAGGGCCACTGACTACGGTCAGCTCGGGGAGCGAGTCGGCCGGGGCAGCCATGATGATTGAGATGCGCACGGAGTCGGGGCGCGAGTAGTCCTTGAGATACTGCGGGAGTCGGTTTTCGTTATACCAGGTCAGCAGCAGGTCGTTGGGGAGGTATCTGACTCCGTCTCGGATGACTGTCGAGTCCTGGCCGGTCACGCTCGTGAGGGTGTCGGTCACGACGATCTGCTCGACCGATGGGGTGACAGCTTCGGGATAGAATGCGATGTCCTCGGAGCGATCCCACTTGTAGTCGCGGTTGACGTCGTTGACTGCAAATACATGGTATGTGCCGGGTTTGAGTCCGCGGATGGTGAACTGGCCGAGCTGGTTGGTCTTGGCGATGCGCAGGAAGGGGAGGGTGGTGATGGCCGAGTCGTCGAGGTTGTCGTAGACGCCTACGAGCATTCCCTGAGCAGGCTCGAGGGTAGCGGCTTCGACCACCATACCCGAGATCCGGAGCGAGTCGAGGGTATCGCCTGTCGAGAAGTCGATCGCGAAGCCGTCGAGGATGTTCCCCTCGTTGAGGTCACGGATGGCGTCGGCAAAGTCGATGGTGTAGGTGGTGTTGTCGAGCATGGTGTCCTGCAGCTCGACCGAGAGGTGACGGCCGTTGGCGTTGATGCGGGGCATCTGCTTCTGGGCCGGCGAGATGACGACGCGCGTGCCGGGGTCGTCGAGCTTGATGTTCTCGTCGAAGTAGATGTCGAGCTTGTTGGATGTGAAGTTGAGGGCGCTCAGTCCCGGGTTGGAGCGGAGGTAGACCGGGGGCTTCTCGTCGCGGGCACCACCCTGAGGGCGGCCGATACTTGCGCATGCACTCAATAATGCCGCTACTCCCGCTATCAGCGGGAGTAGCTCCATGCGGCGGAAATGTCTTTTTGTGCGAAAGATTTTCATCGTCAGAATTTGTACCCCGGAGCAGAATCGAACTGCTATCAAAAGTTTAGGAAACTTCTATTCTATCCGTTGAACTACCGGGGCAGAGTTCATCTTTCTGCAAAGATACACATTTACTCCTCCACCTCCAAATTGCTATTATTAAAAAACTCCCGCCCCCTACCCGACATAGCTGGATCCCCTTAAACTTTCCATCCTCAGGATGTGTTACTATAGTAAAACAAGTAAAACAACACACACAAAAAATCTGATACTATGACATACGATCAAATGACATCAAGCGCACCTGCCGTGTTAGTGGAATTTTACGCTACCTGGTGCCCTCATTGCAAGGCTATGGCTCCCGTAGTGGAGCAGATTTCCGAGATTTTGGAGGATTCACTCAAGGTCGTCCAGCTGGATGTTGACCTCAATCAGGAAGCGGCTGATGCTGAGGAAGTGAACGGCACTCCTACATTCATTCTTTACAAGAACGGTCGGCAGGTTTGGCGCCAGTCAGGCGAGATGCCGGGCGAAGTGTTGCTCCATAAGATCACTTCCGCTCTTTCTTGATCGATATTGTATCCTAATTTGAAATCAACATGTCTGATCCTGAGCACACTATCCTCGATGACTTACTGACGGAGATCGGCGTGAAGCACACTCGCTCCTACACGGCTGAGAGATTTTACTCGATGTCTTTCCCGACTCTTTTCGGCCTGAAAAAGGTGTTGGAGGAGTATGGCGTGACCGGTGTCGGCTTGCAGATTGCTGATACTACTCAGATCAAATTGCTCCCACTCCCCTTTATCGCTCAGACTTCCAACGGTATGGTCATAGTGAGTGAGGTCGGCGAGGATCACGTCGGCTACCTCTCGCAGGGTGTGGCGGAGAGCGCGCCTCTTGCCGATTTCCTTTCGGCTCTGACCGGCACTGTCTTCCTGGCTTTCCCGGCCGAGGATGCTCAGGAGCCGTCTTACTCGGCTCATCGCTTCACGGAGTGGGCCAACAAGGTCAAGAAGTGGGTACTTGGCGCGGGTATAGTAGCACTGCTGATATATCTGTTCGTAGCTAATGTCTTATATCACCATCTTTCTACTATCATTTTGACCCTGTCAGGGCTGGCCGGAGTCTATATCTCGCGACTCCTGGTGCTCAAATCCGCGCACATCAAGAGCCGACACGCCGATGCGGTCTGCTCGGTGGTCGAGGCCGGAGGATGCGACGACATACTCAACACTCCGGCATCCAAATTCTTCGGAATTTTCGGTTGGAGTGAGGTCGGATTAGCTTATTTCAGCGTCTCGCTGCTCTGCTTGCTCGTGTTCCCGCAATATATCGGATATCTGGCCATCTACAACCTTTGCTGCCTGCCGTTCTCCTTCTGGAGCGTGTGGTATCAGCGATTTAAGGCCAAGGCTTGGTGCACGCTGTGTCTTTGTGTTCAGGCATTGCTCTGGCTGTCGTTCTTCTGCTATGCGTTTGGCGGCTGGCTGAGGGTGCCCGGCGGACTGACTATCGAGTTTTTTGTCTTAGGTCTGACTTATCTGACTGTTACGTTGGGAATTAATTCGGTAATGCCTTTAATCAACCGCGATGAACGACGAAATTAAGAATAAGATATCAGCTCTGATGTCGCAGCTGCCCGGCTCGAAGCAGTTGAGTGCCTTGCAGCTTAACAATGTCCGCTTCTGTGGTAATCGGTCAGCCATCACCCCTGCCGCTATGCGGAAATCAAAAACGGATATAAAGAAAGACTGACTCCGGCCGTGGCCGAGGTCAGTCTCTACAATATTCTCTATAATATAATGTATCGGGGATTACTTGACGAGAAGCACCTTCTCAGAGTGTGAGCCGGTCTTCTTGATGTAGATCTGTCCGTGGGCGGGATTCTCCACGCGCATGCCGCGGAGGTCGAAGTAGACGGCCTCGCCATCATACCGGTCGACAGCTACCTCGCCGATCCCTGACTCCTCGCCGGGCTTGTAGGTGAGTCGGAAGTTGTCGAATGCTGTCCAGTCCTGAGGCATAGCGGTAGTCTTCTTGATGCCGATGCGGATGTTGCCCATCTCGGGGAGGTAGTAGCGAGCAGCCTCGTTTTCGTACTTGTGGTCATTGTTGAATGCTCGTCCGGCCGAGTAGGTATTGTTGGGGAAGAGGAGATACTCTTCGTCGTAGAGCGACATGAAGGGGAGCGCGGTGTCGTTGATGTAATAGTGGGCGAGCAGCTCTTCTGTGCCGTTGTCGTGGGCAGGCTTGCCGTTGAGGCCGTAGCGGTAGAATCCCTGAACTCTGAGGATATAGTTGCCGGCGGGCATGTTGGGCAGGTCCTGATAGGTGTCGTAGGTCTTGTCAAACTGCTCTGCCATGTGGTCAGCGGCTGCTGTCAGACCGGTTCCGCTCCAGCCCTTGGTCGAGTTCTCCGCGAAGTGGGGGTTGGCTATCATCGAGGTCAGATCCTTGTAGGAGTCGGGGTCGGCAGCGATGTAGTCGGCATTGGCCTTGAGCAGGGCTTCGAGGGCGGCGGGGAGGTTCTCGAGGAGTGAGCCGACGGTGCGGTTGCTTTCGAGAGTCTTGTCAGCCAGCGCGATAGCTTCGTCGAAGATGGTAGTCTTCTCGTTGTCGCGGATGGTTTCGGCCTTTCTCAGCGCGAGCTTGGTATCGCTCCAGAGCTGAAGCATATTGTACTCATCCTCACCTACATAGATGATAGAGCCATGCTGGAAGTTGCCGTCGCCTACGAGGGGGGTCGATGTGCTGTAGTTGAGGCCCATGTGGTCGAGCTCTACTACCTTATATTTATACTCCGAGTCATAGCGCATGTATGATAGGTTGTAGATATCCTCGTCGATGCGGCGGATTGTGGTCGGGCCCTCGACGGCAGCGTTGCCCTCGGCTGCCATGTGGAGGATCTCGGTCCAGTCGTTGCCCATGAGGGTGGGTGAGGTGTATTCGAAGATGCCTACATCCGAACCGGCCTCCTTTTTGATCATCATGTGATAGAGGCCGTCATACTCGCTGAAATAGAGGTCAGTGTCGATGACGGGGTAGCCGGGAGCGTAAAATACGCGGGGCTGGGTGAGGGTCTTGAAGTCGGTGGTGTAAGAGTAGTAGATGTTCTGGTGGGTCATCCCCTGAGCGAGCAGCGAGTAGTAGACGAGGTATGCGCCGCGGCCATTGTCGGCAGTCTGATCCCAGATGAACTGCGGAGCCCATACCTGGGTGATCTTGGCATAGTCGGCATTGGTCGGGAAGTCCTCGACGGTAGCTTCGGGGTCGGAGAATATCTGCTTGCCATTGTGGAAGTCAAAGGCTGTTGATTCCCAGTGTACGAGGTCGGATGAGCGGAGCAGGTCGAGGCCATGGTTGGTCCATGAACCGCTGTTGCGCACGCACATGTCGGTGGTGGTCATAAAGTATTCGTCGGCTTTGCGACCGCGGCCGAGATAGGGGTCGCGTGTACCCTTTTCGATGGGGGCAAGTGTCTCGGTGTCAAATACTTCCTGACCGCCATTGAGCGTGGTGAACTGCTTTGCCAGTCCGGCCTTGGAGCCGAGAGCGTAGTTGGTCTGCTCGGTGTCGGGATTCATGAAGGCATAGAGATAGCCGAATGCGTCAGAGTCGGCGGGAGCGAGGGTGACAGGTATCTCGATGTCGGCCTGAGCTCCGTCGGCGAAGGTCACGGTAGCTATGAGGGTAGCCACGTTCTCCTTGTTGTTACCCTTGTTGGGGGTGATGACGTCGAGGATTGTAGAGAATGTCGATGTGCTCAGCGCCACTTTTGAGGCAGGGTCCTTGAAGCTCCACTCGATTGTCGAGCCTGAGGCGGTGGTGACAGGAAGCGAAGTGGTGGCGTGCAGGAAGTTGAGCTTGCAGAATGTGGGATGGAGCTCATCGGTAGCCTTGGCGACCTGAGCCTCGGTAGCGGGCTTGCCGGTCTGAGGAGTATAGTCGATAGAGCCGAGCTTGATGCGGAGGATCGAGAGTGAGTAGGCGGGAGCTGCGTAGACAGCCTTGCCGCTCTCAACCGACTTCATTGAGCCTGACTTCGGGGTTACTTTCTCGGGGTTGGCGGTAGTGTTCTCATCGGAGTTGGAGCCTGAGGTCAGGATGGTGACATCAGCGCTCTCCATTGAGGCATTAGCCATGTTGAGGTAGATGTCGACATTGTCAGAACCGAAGTTGACGATCTTGACAATCATCTCCTTAGCTTCGTCGTCGATAGTAGAGGATACATAGACTCGGCGCTTCATGGGGAGCACGACGTCATGGATGAGCTTGTCGTTGAGGTAGCACTTGACTGAGGTGCCGTCGACTTCGATCTTGATGTGATATGTCTGTCCGGCTGCGATGGAGCCTGCCTTGAGGTCGATGTCGGTCTTGGCATTGTTGGTGCAGACCTGGAGGCCGTGCTGGCCGTTGTTCCATCCGCCGATGTTCCACCAGCAGTAGTTGTAGTCGTCGGCGTAGTTGAAGCCTACGAGGAAGCCTTCGGCACCGCTCTCCTTGACGGCGTCAAGCTCGAGGGTGTAGGAGCCGGGGAAGTCGACGAGGCCGGCTACGAATCGACCTTGCTCTGACGAGCTGGTCTGCACGAGGGCGCCGTCCTGGCGTTTCCAGTTGGAGGTCGATGCCTTCCATGCGTCGGTCTCGGGAGCTGAGAAGTCGTCGGTGAAGAGCACATTGCCCTCGGCGTCGGTCACCTTGACATTGTCGTATTTCACCTTTGTGCTCCATGATGAGAGGGCTATGCGTGTGCCTGAGCCTTCGAGGTTCCCCTCTTCGGTCCAGTTGACATTTTGCTTGCCGACGTTGTTGGGCATGAGCTGCTGTACCCAGTAGGAGGGTGTGCCGTAACTCTTGGAGTGAGAGAAGCGGATCATGTCGGGCATCCATCCGCCGTCGCGCTCTTCGTTCATGAAGATGGGCGCGTAGGAGTTCATTATGACAGCGTCGCTGTTGCGCTCCATGCCGAGCATGTAGACAGCTTCGCCGAGAGCTGCGCGGAGCGAGCCGTTGGTGCCGAAGTCGCTGGTGACAGCATATTCGCCTACGTAGATCTTGGGTTTGGCACGGTCGTAGGTGTCATACTTATTATACTGATTGACAAACCACTCCGGGTTGCGATAGTAGTGCTCATCGACCACTTCGCAGGGGTAGCTGTTGCGCCATGTGGGGTTGTCAGTGCCCCATGCCTCTACATTGCCGATGCAGGTGACGTCGGGATAGGCGGCCTTGATGGCGTCATAGAAGGCTTTGTAGCGCTCGGCATAGTGGTCGGAGGTGATGTCGTCATAGTTGTAATTCTCATTGCCGATTTCGATCAGCTTGAGGTTGAAGGGCTCGGGGTGGCCGTTGGCGGCACGCTTGGCGCCCCATTCGGTGCTGACGTCGCCGTTGCAGTATTCAAGCGCGTCAAGAGCTTCCTGGATATACTCGTCGATCTGAGTGTAGTCGACAGCGTATCCGTGGCCCAGTCCGATATTGACCACGAAGAGGGGCTGAGCGCCGAGGTCCTCTGTCAGCTGCAGGAATTCGTGAAACCCCATGCCGTCGGTGCAGGGATAGCCCCAGTTGTAGTTATAGTGGCCGGCGCGCTCTTCGATAGGGCCGATAGTCTTTTTCCACTCGAAGCGGCGGTTGTCGTCGGCTGTGCCGCTCCCTTCGATGAAGCATCCGCCGGGGAAGCGCACGAATGAGGGCTTGAGGGCTGCGAGCATTTCAGCCAGGTCGCGGCGCATGCCGTTGGGGCGGTCCTTGAATGTCGGGGGGAATAGGCTGACAACGTCGAGCTCCAGAGAGCCGGAGTTGCTGAAGGTCAGTTTGAATACGCAGTCGGGGTCGGTAGCCGAGGCGGTCATCTTGACGTCGACTTTCTGCCACTTGTCGGTGGCATTGATCTCGGGTGTGGTAGCTGTGGCAGCTACTACCGACTGATCCTTGGCGTTGACGAGCGATGCTGTGGCTGTACCTTTCCATCCGGCTGAGCTTTTGATCCAGAATGAGAGGGTGTAGACGTCGTCCTTGACGGCGCTGATGCCCCAGTAGCCATGGTTGATGAGGCCGGCATCGGCGCCGGTCATCTTCAGGCTGAGGCCCCACTGCTGAGCGTCGTTGAGCAGGCCCGTGCGGATGCGCTCTACGCTGACGGAGCCTGTTGCGGCCCAGTCTTTGTCGCGTCCGTTGTTGAATTCATACTCAAAAGAGCGGTTGCGCAGGAGCTCGGCGTAGATACCGCCGTCGCCTGCGTTATTGATCTCTTCATAGAAGATGCCATAGTGGAGGTCGCCGATGCGCGGTCCGCGGCTGGCAGCGTCGAGATTGATGGTCACCTGTGCCGGCAGCGAGAGGGCCGATGCAGCTATGAGGGTGGCTGCGACGGCTCCCCGTCGTAAGATTTCATTCATAGTAAATGTAATAATAATTGGGTGTTAGATTCAGGGATAGATTTCTATATTTTATACAAAGATAGTCACCATTTTAGATATTTGGTGATAAAACGGAAAAATTAACATTTCTTGTGCGTCTCAGAGCGATTTTCTTTCCCCCTCTGTGGCGATGTAGGGATAGGTCACGCACTGAAGGAAGAGTGGGTGGGGCGGCATGGAGGTGCCGGCGGCACAGCGGTCGCGGCTGCTGATGATGTCGCGAAACTGCTCTACTGTGATCTTGTGGCGGCCGACATCTACAAGCGTCCCGACCACGGCTCTGACCATATTGCGCAGGAAGCGGTCGGCGGTTATGATGAAGACCCAGCGGTGCGGCTCTACCTGCACCCACTCGGCGCGGCTGACGCGGCAGATGTTGGTCTTGGCGTCGGAATGTAGCTTTGCGAATGAGGTGAAGTCTCTGACTGTCAGTAGCTCGAGGGCGGCCTCATTCATAAGCTCGAAGTCGAGACCGGCCGGCGCGCTCCATGAGAGCGGGTAGAGGAATGGCGACTTGGCCGTGTGCACCCAATAATAATATGTACGCGAGGTGGCGTCGAAGCGGGCGTGAGCGTCGGCAGGTACGTCAATTATCTCCTGGAGGGCTATGTCGGGGCCGCAAATGGAGTTGAGAGCCCGGAGCAGGGCTTTTTTGTCGGCGATGGGTGTATCGGTGTCAAAGTGGGCATACATCATCGCGGCGTTGACCCCCGTGTCGGTGCGTCCGGCCCCCACGACAGGGGTCGGTCGGCGCAGAGTCAGCTCAAGAGCGCGCTCGATGGTCTGCTGTACTGACGATGCGTTGGGCTGCGTCTGCCACCCGTGGAAGGGGGCGCCCCTATAGGCCAGGCGTAGGAAGTAGCGCATGGGCGGGATCACTCGCGTTCGAGATAGGTGTAGCCGTAGAGGCCGGAGCGATAGTTGGAGAGGAATTCGCGTCCCTCTTCAGGTGTGATCTTGCCGGCTTTCATTGAGTTCGTGACCCATGTCTCAACGTTGCGCACCAGCTTCTTGGGGTTGAACTGCACGTAGTCGAGCACTTCGGCCACGGTCTCGCCGTCGATGATCTTGTCGATCTCGTAGCGGTCCTTGAAGATGTCGATGTGGACGGCGTTGGTGTCGCCGAACAGATTATGCATATCTCCAAGGATCTCCTGGTAGGCACCTACCAGGAAGAAGGCCAGATAGTAGGGCTCGCCCGGCTTGACGGGGTGGACAGGGAGCGAGTTGGAGATGCCGTGGTCGGAGACGAATGTCGTCACCTTGCCGTCGCTGTCGCAGGTGATATCCTGGATAGTTGCTGTCAGGGTCGGCTTCTCGTCAAGGCGTGCTATGGGGATGATCGGGAATACCTGGTCGATGGCCCATGAGTCGGGGAGCGACTGGAAGAGCGAGAAGTTACAGAAATACTTGTCGGGTATCATCTTGGCTATCTTGCGGAGCTCCTCCGGCGGGTGCTTCATCGAGGCGGCCAGTTCGCCGGTCTCGCGGGCGATCGACCAGAACAGCTTCTCGACCGTAGCGCGGGTCTTGAGGTCGAGCATGCCGAGCGAGAAGAGGTCGAGAGCCTCCTCGCGGATCTGGAGGGCATCGTGCCAGCTCTCGTAGAGGTTGCCGCTTGCCAGATTGTCCCAGATCTGATAGAGCTCGCGGGCGAGCTCATGTTCGTCGTCCGAGATCTCCTGAGAGTCTTTCCATGAGGGGAGCGAGGCGGTCTCAAGCACTTCGACTATCAGCACAGAGTGGTGGGCTGTCAGCGAGCGGCCGCTCTCGGTGATGATGTTGGGCTGAGGGAGGCCGTTTTTCTCGCAGGCGTCGACGAGTGCCGAGACGGCATCGTTGGCATACTCCTGGATGGAGTAGTTCATCGACGACTCCGACGATGATGTGCGTGTGCCGTCATAGTCCACGCCGAGGCCCCCGCCGATGTCGACGAAGTCAATGCAGAAGCCCATCTTCGTGAGCTGCACATAGAATTGCATCGCCTCTCTCAGCGCATTCTTGATGCGGCGTATCTTGGTCACCTGGCTGCCGATGTGGAAGTGGATCAGCTTCAGGCAGTGTTTGAGTCCCTTGTGCTCCATGAAGTCGATCGCCTCAAGCAGTTCGCTCGAGTTGAGGCCAAACTTCGACTGGTCGCCGCCCGACTCCTCCCACTTGCCGCTGCCGGAGCTGGAGAGCTTGATGCGGATACCGATGTTGGGGGCGATGTCGAGACGCTTCGAGATCTCGGCTATCAGGCGCAGCTCATTGATCTTTTCGACTACGATGAAGATGTTGCGGCCCATCTTCTGGGCGAGCAGAGCCAGCTCGATATAGTTGTTGTCCTTATATCCATTGCAGATTATAAGGGCGTTTTCGGCTATGTTGGTGGCAAGGACGGCGTGGAGCTCAGGCTTGGAACCGGCCTCAAGGCCGATGTTGAACTTCTTGCCGTGGCTGACGAGCTCCTCGACGACAGGACGCATCTGATTGACCTTGATAGGATAGATGAGAAAGCTCTTGCCCTGATAGTTATACTGCTCGGCGGCCTGATGGAAGCAGCGTGAGATCTTCTCGACGCGATTGTCGAGGATGTCGGGGAAACGGAGCAGCACAGGGGCTGTGATGTCACGCACCTGGAGTTCGTCCATAACGTCCTTGAGGTCGACAGAGGCGTAGCCCTTGCGAGGGGTCACGCATACATGTCCGCGGTCATTGATGGAGAAATACTGTCGTCCCCAGCCGTTGATGTTGTAAAGCTCGGCACTGTCTTCTATACGCCACTTTCTCATTTATTATATCTGTTAAGTCTGAGTTAATATGCTGATTATTGGTTAGCTGTGTTATTTGACTACCACACGGCGCGAATAGTCGCCGCTGACCACGATGTAGAGTCCGGCGGGGAGGTCGATAGCGGTCTCGCCGGCGGGGAGGGTGGCATAGTCGAGGCGTGCGATTCCGTCAATGCCGTAGACGCTGAATTCGGCTGCCTCGCCACCGCGATTCTCAATTATTAGCTGACCGTCGCGGGCGAAGGAGTCCCATGAGTGGTAGTAGAGTTCGTCGACAGCTCCCACGGCTGAGTAGTCGGAGGCTGCGATATTGTCGATGAGCACACGCTTGCCGGAGGTCTGACGCAGGCGCAGGTAGAGGTTGCCGGCATGGTTGATGTCGACCGACTGCTCCTTGTAGCTGTCGCCATTGGTCACTACGGTGCCTGCTGTGGTCCAGATGTTACCGTCGGCCGACCATTCGACTGCTATGACAGCCTCGCCGTCGCCGCTCCAGGGGCGCGACTGGAAGGTCACGGTGCCGATGCCACCCTCCTTGGGTGCAGACAGCGCGATTGAGCTCGTAGCCTTCTTGCCAAGGCGGCATACGCCGGCTCCCTCGTAGGTCATCTTGTTGTCGGTCTCATAGACGCCGGCATCGACCATCGCCCATGTGCCCATGGTGCCGTCATAGGTGCCGTCGGTGTAGGATGACTTCCAGTTTTCGCTCTCGAAGTCCTCGAGAAAGGGGGCTGCGGTAGAGCGGATAGTGCCGTTGACAGTCACATTGTCATTGACATAGTCGCCGGCTTCGGCCATGATGGTGGTGCTGTATTTGCCCGGCTGATCACCCTGCAGTCGCAGGTAGAAGCGGTCTTCCTCGGGGGTCAGGACAATCTGCCGAGCCCATTCTGATTTATCGGTCGAGAGATCGAAGGGAGCGGTGACTGTCAGGATTATGTCGTCGCTGACATTCTCTACGTCGAGCAGTATCTCGGCTATTTCGCCCGACTCTCCGGCTATAGCGGTCAGCTCAAGCTCGCCGTCGTAGAGGAACTGGATGGAGCTCATCGGCGTGGTGGTGGTCACGGTGCGGGTCTCGCTGGTCGCGGTGCCGTTGGAGATATTGTAGGTGTAGGTGGTGGCGGGTTCAAGCCCTCCGACGGTGTACTCCTCGTCTTCTGCCGGCACTTCTACGGGGTAGCCGCTGACCATCTCGTCGTTGAGGTAGAGGTTGAGTGTATAGGTGGCTCCGTCGCCGTCTACATTGGTCCAGCGGGCTGTGAATGAGGTCTCTGAGATGTTGGCCGGGAGCTGGAGGGGGAGTCCGGTGACTGCCTCGGCAGTGATGCTTACGGTGCGCTTGATTGAGCCGGTAGCCAGGGTGAGGGTCGCGGATGCTTTGCCGGGATCGGTAGCTGAGAAGTAGACCACGATGTTGCCGCGGCTGTTGTTGACCAGGTCGGCAGCTATTGATGTGTTGCTCAGCGAGAACCCTTTGCCGGTGATTGTGGCTGTCACGGGTGAGCTGATGCCCGAGCCCTTGACGGGGATGTTGACCGAGCGCTCTACATCGATGCCGGTGACGCCGATGTCGTATCTGGCTCCCTCGTAGGGTGACGAGAGGATAGCCTCGACGGTGCCGCCGGGGGTCCACTCGGAGCCGTTTTTGTTGCCCCAGATGTATTCTACGAGTTCAGGGTGGTCGATGAAGGGGTTGCGGTTGCGCTGGTGAGCGTAGACGGCGTCATTGCGGTCGGTCTCCTTCTTGCTGACGGGGTCCTGGCGATGCCATTTGAGCAGAAGCTCGAGCGCCCAGGTCGAGAATGCAGGATAGTTGTTGTGGGCGAGCATGTCGGAGTTCCAGGATGAGATCTTGTCGTAATAGCAGGTCGCCATATAGAAATATGAGCGTGCGAAGTCCCCTTTGTACTCGTCGGCCGGCTCGAATACGGTGCCGCTGTAGCCTGAGAATGTCGATCGGCCGAGCTTGCCGAGCGCTTTGACAGAGCCGTTGGAGGGGAGGGTAGTGCCGCCGGAACATTCGCCGAACGGATAGTTGCTTCGCTGACCATTGACCTTGCCGTCAGTAGGATAGAGATGGAAGGCATCGCTATACATGGGCTTGGCGTCGTTAAACCAGCTCTTGGGAAACGAGTGCTCGCGGTTGATGCAGTCGCCTACGTTCTTGTAGTTGCCGCATTTGCTCTGGCCGACAACCCATTCCTTGGTCGAATACATATCCCAGACGCTGCCGTTGTCGCGTACGTCGGAGGTCTTGAACACTTCCCATAGGCCATCGTAGCTGACGGTCGTGTGGCTGCCGATTACATTATATAAGGCTGAGAGAAGCTGTTTGCCGTTTTTTCCTTCGCATGACTTGTAGTAGCCGGCCGGGGCTGCCGCTTGGCCGGAAAGGGCTGTCATGCAGACTGATAGTAGTGATAAGATTAGTTTTTTCATTTTCGAGATCTGAGGTTAGACACCTAAAAGCTCGTAAAATTACAATAATACCCTGAATATATCAGATTATTTAACATAAAAATGCGCTCAGAGCGGGCTTCGGGCGGGGTCTTGGTGGCGGCCCGTAGGGCTCGGGGTCAGAATTTTTGCATGTCGACCAGGCGCTTGTAGTAGCCGTTGAGGGCCATCAGCTCGTCGTGGGTGCCTCGCTCTACGATGCGACCTTCGTGGAGCACGCAGATCAGGTCGGCATGCTTGATGGTCGACAGGCGGTGGGCGATGACCAGCGTGGTGCGGTCCTTCATCAGTCGCTCAAGAGCCTCCTGCACCGACTTCTCGCTCTCGGAGTCGAGGGCTGAGGTGGCTTCGTCGAGGATCAGCACGGGAGGGTTCTTAAGGATGGCGCGGGCTATCGAGATCCGCTGGCGCTGACCTCCCGAGAGGCGGCAGCCGCGGTCGCCGACGTTGGTGTCATAGCCCTCGGGTGTCTCCATGATGAAGTCGTGGGCGTTGGCGATGCGTGCGGCCTGGATCACCTCCTCCTTGGTGGCGTTTTCTACGCCGAAAGTGATATTGTTGTAGAATGAGTCGTTGAAGAGGATCGCCTCCTGATTGACATTGCCCATGAGTGAGCGCAGGTCGTGAACCTTGAGTGAGCGGAGATCGTGGCCGTCGATGGTGATTCGGCCCGAGGTGACGTCATAGAAGCGCGGGATGAGGTCGGCCATCGTCGATTTGCCTGAGCCTGACTGGCCTACGAGGGCCACGGTCGACCCGGCAGGGATGTCGAGGTTGATGTCGGAGAGCACGGGGTGCTCGCCATCGTAGGTGAAGTTGACGTCATGGTAGGCGATGTCGCCCTTGAGGTCGGTGATCGACTCGGGATGCTCCGGGTCCTTGATGGGATTGTCGGCGTCGAGTATCTTGTCGACACGCTCCATCGAGGCCATGCCGCGCTGGATGGCGTAGGCGGCGCGTGAGAATTCCTTGGCCGGGTTGATGATGTTGTAGAATATCACCATGTAGTAGATAAACATGGCTGCATCCATCGACGAGTGGCCGCCGAGGATCAGTGTGCCGCCAAACCACAGGACGATGGCGATGGTGATCGTGCCGAGAAATTCGCTCATCGGGTGGGCGAGGGCCTGGCGTCGGGCTACCCCTTTGGAGATGTTGTAGAATCGCTCGTTCTCGCGGGCAAAGCGCTCCTTGACCTTGGGCTCGGCATTGAAGGCCTTGATGATGCGCAGACCGCCGAGGGTCTCCTCGATGTTGCTCATGATGACGCCCCACTGATTCTGCCCTTCGAGCGAGGCGCTCTTGAGCTTCTTGCCGATCTTGCCCATGACGAGTCCGGCTATGGGGAGGAGGATGAAGACAAAGAGGGTCATCTGCCAGCTGATGACGAGCATCATGCCGAGGCAGACGATGATCATGACGGGGTTTTTGAAGAACATGTCAAGCGATGACATGATCGAATTTTCGATCTCGGCTACATCGCCGCTCATGCGGGCTATGACATCGCCTTTGCGCTCGGACGTGAAGAAGCCGATGGGGAGGTGTACGATCTTGCGGTACATCGTGTTGCGGATGTCGCGCACGATGCCCATTCGCATCGGGATGATGACGTAGGATGCCAGATAGGTGGCTCCCACTTTGAGGAAGGTCATGAAGATCAGCAGCACGGCAAGGAGTGCCAGCGTGCCTGACGCGCCATAGCGGGTGATGGCTTCCTGAGTGTAGTAGTAGAAATTGTTGATAGCTACATCCTGCACGGAGCCCTGGCCGAAGTGCATCAGCGAGTAGACCGTCGTATCGAGCTGAAAGAGCATTTTCAGGATCGGGATGATTACGGCAAAGGAGAAAAGTGTCAGCACGGCAGCCAGTACGTTGAACAGGATGTTGAGTGCTAAATATTTTCTGTACGGAGGCAAAAATCGCTTGATAATCTTCCAGATTCCCTTCATATACAGTTGGTCTTTCGGTTAGGGGCAGAGAGTGTGATGATGGTCGGTGGGTGGAGTTGGGATGGTTAGTTGCGGGCGAGCTCCTGACCGCGACGCAGAGCAGCCTCGTTGGCCGGGATCAGGTGGTGGTGGCGCTCCGGGAGGGCTTTCTTCAGGCCGCGCAGTACGGCGTCGAGGCTCACCATCTTCTTGGCTTCGATGAGCGCGCCGAGCAGTATCATGTTGTAGCCCTTGGGGTTGCCCATCTCGATGGTGGCAGTCATGGCGTCGATCTCGAGGACAGTGATGTCGGTGCGGGTCGGTTTGTGGTGGATGCCCGAGGGGTCGTAGATGAGCAGGCCGCCCGGCTTGATGTGCGATTCGAATTTGTCAAGGCTCTGCTGATTGAGGATGACGGCGATATCGTAGGTGTCAAGTACGGGGGAGCTGATGCGTGAGTCGCTGAGTATGACGGTGACATTGGCTGTTCCGCCACGCTGTTCGGGGCCGTAGGAGGGCATCCAGGTCACTTCGAGATCGTCCATAAGCGCGGCGTAGGCCAGGATTTTGCCCATTGAGAGAACTCCCTGTCCGCCGAAGCCCGCTATGATTATTTCGTGGGTCATTGTGCTTTAATGAGGGGGTGGTTGGATAAGTGTTGATCAAAGATTGTCTTTGAGGTCGCCGGGGGCGTAGGCGGCAAACATGTGCTCGGCCATCCAGTCGTTGGCTTTCGCGGGCGACATCTTCCAGCCTGAGCTGCAAGTGCCTACGACTTCTACGACGGCTGTGCCTTTGGCTGCTAATGTGCCCTCGAAGGCTTTGCGGATCGCGGCCTTGCACTTGCGGGCGGCAGCGGCAGTGTGTACCGACTGTCGGGTGACATAGCATGTGCCGGGGAGCTGAGCCAGCAGCGGGGTGATGTTGAGCGGATATCCGTTGAGGTCGGCGCGGCGTCCGTAGGGGGTGGTGGCTGTCTTCATTCCCTCGAGGGTGGTGGGAGCCATCTGTCCGCCGGTCATGCCGTAGATACCGTTGTTGATGAAGATGATGACGATATTGTCGCCACGGTTGGCCGCGTGGATGGTCTCAGCGGTGCCGATGGCTGCCAGGTCGCCGTCGCCCTGATAGGTGAATACGGCGCACTCCGGGTTGAGGCGCTTGGCGGCGGTGGCTACCGCTGGCGCACGTCCGTGGGCGGCTTCGATCCAGTCGATGTCTATATAGTTGTAGGCAAACACGGCGCATCCCACGGGTGCTACTCCGATGGCGCTGTTCTCGAGGCCCATCTCGTCGAGCACTTCGCAGACGAGCTTATGGACTACGCCATGGCTGCAGCCGGGGCAATAGTGCATCGTGCGGTCGTCGAGCAGTCGGGGGCGCGAGTAGACTTTGGTGCCTTGTGATTTTATATCTTCGTGATTCATATCTGAGTGAAGTGGCGGATGGATAGATTATTTGTTGATGAAATCCCGCTTGAAGGCTTCGAGGATTTCGCCCGGGTTGGGTACGATGCCGCCCATACGGCCGAAGTGGCGCACGGACATATCGGAGCCGACAGCGAGGCGTACATCCTCGATCATCTGGCCGGCGTTGAGCTCTACGACCTGTATGCCTTTGACCTTGGTGCCAAGTTCGGCGATAGCTTCGTAGGGGAAGGGCCAGAGGGTGATGGGGCGGAGGAGGCCGATGCGAAGGCCTTCGGCGCGTGCCATCTCGATGCTCTTCAGACAGATGCGTGCTACCGATCCGAAGGCTATCATCAGATAGTCGGCGTCTTCGGTGAAATAGGTCTCATAGCGCACTTCGTTGCGTTCGATCTCGGCGTATGTGCGCTGGAAGCGCTCATTGTTCTTCTCCATCAGTGCGGAGTCAAGCTCCAGGGAGGTGACTACATTGCGGTGGCCGCGACCTCCCTTGCCGGTGGCTGCCCACGGACACTGCTCGGCGATCTGCTCGGGTGTGCGGCGCGGACGCTGTGGCGGGAGGACAACCTTCTCCATCATCTGTCCGACTACACCATCGGCCAGGATCATGGACGGAGTGCGATATTTGAATGCGAGGTCAAAGCCTAAAGCTACAAAGTCGGCCATCTCCTGCACAGTCGAGGGGGCCAGCACTATCAGATGATAGTCGCCATGGCCGCCACCCTTTGTGGCCTGGAAGTAGTCGCTCTGTGAGGGGTGGATGGTGCCGAGGCCGGGGCCGCCGCGCATGACATTGACTATCAGCGCCGGAAGCTCGGCGGCGGCAATGTAGGAGATACCCTCCTGCATCAGGCTGACGCCGGGGCTGGATGATGATGTCATGACAGCCTTGCCGGTGGAAGCGCCGCCATATACCATGTTGATCGACGCTACTTCGCTCTCTGCCTGAAGCACTACCATGCCGGTAGTCTCCCAGGGCATCAGATCTTCGAGCGTCTCGAGTATTTCTGTTTGAGGTGTGATGGGGTAGCCGAAATAGCCGTCGGCTCCGTAGCGGATAGCAGCGTGGGCTATCGCTTCATTGCCCTTCATTAACCTTACCTCTTCGTTCATTAATTCGTAGTATGTGAAGTGTGATTTATTTTGTGAAAATTGTTGAGCGCGTGAGCTTTGACTTTATTTCTCGACAAAGCGATAGACTTCGATGCAGCCGTCGGGGCAGACTGTCGCGCAGGCTGCGCACCCTATGCATGCATCGGCGTTTTTGATCAAAGCGAAGTGGTAACCGCGGTCATTGACTTCTTTTTCGGCGAGCGTCAGCACGTCAACAGGGCAAGCTATCACGCACAGATCGCACCCTTTACAGCGTTCTGCCTCAATTTCTACGGTTCCGATTACCTTAGCCATATTCAGGTGATTATTATTAGTTTAGTTTTCGTTCGGGTCCGGGCCGATGGCCTCTTTGCCCCCTTTGTTTTGCAAATATACAAAAAATGCGATAAGTCCAACTTATTTTAACACTATCTAACCAATAGCACAGTGCCTGCCACATTGTGCACAATCGGCTCTTACAAATAGCATTGGACCACTCGGTCAGCCAACTTATTTGCTTCTGAGTTGTTACCAAGTTAGTAATCAACTCACATAAATTATATAGCTATGAATTATCTAACCAATGACAAGTTGCTCATCGTAGGCGCTGCCGGCATGATCGGCTCCAACATGGCGCAGACCGCTCTCATGATGGGTCTTACCCCTGACATTTGCCTCTACGATCCCTTTGCTCCGGCTCTCGAGGGCGTGGCAGAAGAGCTCGCCCACTGCGGTTTCCAGGGCGCAAATATCACCTACACGAGTGATATCGAGAAGGCTTTCACCGGCGCCAAATATATCGTGTCGTCAGGTGGCGCAGCCCGTAAGGCCGGCATGACCCGTGAGGACCTCCTGAAGGGCAACGCCCGGATCGCCGAGGATTTTGGTAAAAACATCAAGAAGTATTGCCCCGATGTCAAGCATGTCGTAGTCATCTTCAACCCTGCCGACATCACCGGCCTTATCACCCTGATCTATTCCGGTCTGAAGCCCTCGCAGGTGTCTACCCTCGCAGCTCTCGACAGCACCCGTCTGCAGCACGAGCTCGCAAAATATTTCAATGTACCCTCTGACGAGGTCGTCAATTGCCGCACCTATGGCGGCCACGGCGAGCAGATGGCCGTCTTCGCATCGACTACTCGCGTAGCCGGCGAGCCTCTCTCAGAGATCGTGGGCACCGAGCGATTCCCCGATGCCGAGTGGCAGAAGATGAAGGAACGTGTGATCCAGGGTGGTAAGCATATCATCGACCTCCGTGGCCGCTCATCATTCCAGAGCCCTGCATACCTCTCTATCGAGATGATCGCAGCCGCTATGGGTGGCACCCCGTTCCGCTGGCCTGTAGGCACATACGTTAATAATGGCCGTTTCAACCATATCATGATGGCTATGGAGACTACCGTCACCGCCGACGGCGTCAAGCAGGTGCCTGTCAAGGGGACACCTGCCGAAGAGGCAGACCTGGAGAAGAGCTACCGGCACCTCTGCGAGCTCCGCGACGAAGTGATCGCTCTCGGAGTGCTTCCTCCCATCGACCGGTGGCATGAAATCAACTCTAACATCGACTGAAACTGACTGATATGGACAAGCAGAAAGTGACCCGTGTCGACGATGAGATCGTCGTCGACAGCGAAGATGTGGAGCGTGCGCAGCGTCTGGCTGAAAAACGTCACGGAGCTGACCCCGAGGTGGAGACCACCATCCGGATCAGCTCCGACGAGACACTGACCGTGCCTCCCGAGAAATGAGTTTATTGACCTACAGTACCTAATTCTACTATAGCTCCGGTCGCAGGATTGAAGACTGCATAGGCCGGGGCTTTTTTGTCGGTGAAGGTGTTTGGCTTCAGACCGTTGACTACACCGAATTGTGCCATTTGGGTGTCGAGCTCGGCCAGCGAGCCATCCATGTCGCTGACTTTGACGGCCACTTTGCCCGGCAGGCAGAATGCGAACCCGTCCTTGGGGAAGCCGACGACCTCTCCCTTGGCTGTGCGGGGCAGGTCGGGACGCTCCGTGATGGTGAATGTCAGGTAGATCGGGTTGCCGCTCAGGTCGTCGGCGTCGACGAGCCCTTTGGCGGGCGAGATGCGGGCGATGACGCGGCGGTCGCCGGAGTCGTCGCTCTTGGGGGTGACGGTGACGGTGGTTACATCGGTCCAGGTCTTGGTCGTGCCTACAAACATAGCCATCAGTGCAGCCTCCTGCTCATTGATAGCGGTCAGCGCCAGCTCCATCGACTTGCCGTCCGGCGGCATCTGGTCGGCCTGCCCGGAGATGAGGTCGTTGCGGCTCTGGCGAAGCTCGAAGATACGGGCGGCGGCCAGTTCGGCGCGCTTCGCTGTCGACTGGCTCTGCATGATCTCCTCGTTGAGAGCCTGGCGTGCGGCCGGAGTCTCGAGCGGTGTGGGCTGAGCAGCGCGGGCAGTCGGGATTTCGGTCTCGTTGGTCTCGAATAGCTTCTCGGTGTTGATCGACAGGGGTATGCCGTTGTCGTCCAGGAGCATGAAGGGAGCGTAGCCCGGCTTGAAGTTGACTACATATCGCTCATCCGGATTGACCACGCCACGGGTGTTGATCACCACATCAGTCACCTCCACGCTGGTCGAGGGCTCGGAGATCGGGTCGTTGACGCTGAAATATCTCCGCGCGTACTTATAGAACTCGCCCGGGGTCTTGACCGTCGTGGTCGTCTCGATAGCGATGTCGATCGCCGTCGAGGGGAGGGTGTAGGGGATGCCGTAGTCGCCGCTCTTGGTCGCGGTATATTTCTGCACGGTCTGTGCGCTTGCTGCCGTGCCGCCCAGGATTGCGAGCGAGGCTATGAGTAGGGATAGTCTGTTCATTTGGGTGATTTGTTGTGGTTCATTATCATGGAGATAGCCTTGCCGGTATGGGCTGCTATGTCGCTGGCTGTGACGCCCCACTCGCCATGCTCGCGAGCTGCCAGCTCGCCGGCGATGCCGTGGATGTAGACCCCGGCCATGGCTGCCAGCTCAGGCTTATAGCCCTGGGCGAGGAGTGCCAGTATGATGCCGGTCAGAACGTCGCCCGATCCGGGAGTTGCAAGCGCCGGGGAGCCCGACGAGTTGAAGCATACGGTGCCGTCGTGGCGTATGACGGCCGTGTGGTGCCCCTTGAGCACAATGTTGATGCTGTAGAAGCGGGCTACCTCCATGGCCTTGACCAGGCGCTCCTCGGCCGACGTCTGCTCGCCGAAGAGGCGGTCAAACTCTCCGGCATGGGGAGTCAGGATGGAGAGCACGGGGACGCTGTGGAGCAGCACGGGGCGGCGCGACAGGCAGTTGAGCGCGTCGGCGTCGAGTACCAGCGGCTTGCGGTGGGTCAGCAGGAAGTTTTCGAGCGCCTGGACGGTGGTGTCATTCGTGCCCAGTCCCGGGCCGATGGCTATCGCGTCGAAGCTGCGGTCGACATTGAGTTCCGTCACAAAGAGGTCGCCATGATTATATTGGTACATAGCCTCGGGGACAGCCGTCTGAAGCGTCTCAAAGCCGCATTTCGGAGCCTCTACCACGAGCTTGCCGATGCCGGCGCGCAGGGCGCCGCGGGCAGCCAGGACGGCAGCCCCGAGCATCCCGTAGGAGCCCCCGACGAGCAGTCCCATCCCGTAGTCAGCCTTCGATGATGTCAGCTTGCGGGGCTTCAGGACCTCCTTTACCTCGGCAGCCTCCACCAGGTAGTAGTTGGCCCGGATCTCCTCGATGGCAGTCTCGCTCAGACCCACATCGATGATTTTCCACTCGCCGACGAGCTCTGCATTGTCCGGATTGAAGAAGGCTATACGGGGAAACTGTATGGCCAGAGTCAGAGTCGCGTGGATGATGTTGCGGTTGACAGCCATTGGGTTAGAGTCAGCCATCATGCCCGTCGGCAGGTCGATGCTGACCACAGTAGCCTCAGAGTCATTGATGTATTGTACGAGGGTCACGTATCCCCCCTTGAGATTGTCGCGCAGGCCGCTGCCGAAGATGCCGTCGATGATGACATGTTCCGGAGTCAGCTTCGGGAAAGCGAAAGTCGAGGTGATCTCCGTGAAAGAGATGTCGACATCCAGTGCCAGCAGAGCGTCACGATAGGCCTTGCAGGTAGGCGACAGCGCCTTTCCACCTACATTGAAGAGATATACCTCCGGACGATAGCCGTGCTCAGCGAGCAGGCGGGCAGTAGCCAGAGCGTCGGCACCATTGTAGCCGGGTCCGGCGAAGATTACAATCGGCTTGCCGGGATGCCATCGTGACTCTATCTCGAAGGCGACTCCTTCAGCTATCCGCTCTATAAGCTCGATAGCCGAGACCCCTTCCGACTCGATGGTATATCGGTCGATATCGCGTATTTGTTGAGTAGTGAAAAGTTTCATTGTCTTATAGCCTGATGTGAGCACCGGATACGGGCGCAAAATTAGCGAAAAAATTGAGATGCTCGCAAATCACCCTCTAAAATAATCGAGAGTTAAGAATAATTGTGTAAAAAGACTTAAAAAGCATCGCCGACTTTATTTTTTTTCATCGGAAAGTTCGTATATTTGTGGCAGTAAAACGACAACCCTAAACACTTAAATATTTTAATATTCAAACTATGAAGATTGAAAAAATCATCGGTCGTGAAGTTCTTGACTCTCGTGGTAATCCCACAGTCGAAGTTGATGTAACCCTCGAATCAGGCGCATTCGGTCGCGCATCAGTTCCCTCAGGCGCATCAACAGGTGTCAACGAAGCTCTTGAGCTCCGCGATGGCGACAAAAATCGCTACATGGGCAAAGGCGTCCTCAAGGCAGTTGCCAATGTCAATGGCCCCATCGCCGACGCACTCGTAGGCATGAGCGCTCTTGATCAGATCGCTATCGACGAAAAAATGCTTGCCCTCGACGGTACAGAAACAAAGAGCAATCTCGGTGCAAATGCTATCCTCGGCGTATCACTCGCTGTAGCTAAGGCTGCTGCCGACTACCTTGACCTCCCCCTCTACAAGTATATCGGTGGCTGCAACAGCTACGTGCTCCCCGTTCCCATGATGAATATCATCAATGGCGGTGCTCACTCTGACGCCCCCATCTGCTTCCAGGAATTCATGATCCGTCCCATCGGCGCTACTTCATTCCACGAAGGCATCCGCATGGGTACAGAAGTATTCCATAACCTTAAGAAAGTCCTCAAAGAGCGCAACCTCTCTACAGCCGTAGGCGACGAAGGTGGCTTCGCTCCCAACCTCGACGGCACCGAAGATGCCCTCCAGGTTATCATCAAGGCTATCGAGCTCGCAGGCTACGTACCCGGCAAGGACGTGACCATCGGCCTCGACTGCGCTTCTTCTGAATTCTACAAAGACGGTCTCTACGACTACACCTGGAAGCAGGGTGCCGACGCTCCCAAATACACCAGCGCACAGCAGGCCGAATTCCTCAAAGGCCTCGTTGAGAAATACCCCATCGACTCAATCGAAGACGGTATGGCAGAAGGCGACTGGGAAGGCTGGAAGATCCTCACCGACCTCATCGGCAACCGTTGCCAGCTCGTAGGTGATGACCTCTTCGTGACCAACGTTAAATACCTCAAGCGCGGTATCGAAGAGGGTTGCGCTAACTCAATCCTCGTTAAGGTCAACCAGATCGGTTCGCTCACCGAAACCCTCCGCGCAGTCGAGCTCGCACAGCGCAATGGCTATACAGCAGTCATCTCTCACCGTTCAGGCGAGACCGAAGACGCTACCATCGCAGACATCGCTGTAGCTACCAACGCCGGCCAGATCAAGACCGGTTCTGCAAGCCGTTCTGACCGTATGGCTAAGTACAACCAGCTCCTCCGCATCGAGCAGGAACTTGGTGCTGCAGCTGCTTACGGCTATGGTAAAAAGACCAAAATGCCCCAGGCATAATAACAACATCGTAGCATAACACACGATTATGTCTCCCCATGGAGCCGACTCTCCCGAGTCGGCTTCATTTGTTTTTCCCCATCATTGCCTGATATCCGCCGCTGGATGGACTGGTCTCGTGGCGCGCCTGATGCTCGCACACGCTCTGCGCGTGCGGGGGTGAGTACAGTGTGGCGCACCGTCGGTGCGCCGATTTACAGAAACCGGGTACATGGAGCGGAGCGACATGTGCCCGGACAGCTGCCCCACATCACGGGGCGTCCCGAAGAGGACACCGATTAAAGCCGATAAGTCGTTATAGACGTAGTATAGTCCCTCCGGGACTAACTGTCGTGGCGAGATATCGCTTTCCACGGGTTCAAGAACCTGCGGTTAACAAGGTTTAGCCACTCCGTGGCACGACTCCTGAACGCACACTCACCACTGCCCGTAGGGTAATCCCGCATGGCATGTTGCTCGCACACGCTCTGCGCGTGGACGACCCATCTGTCGGCGACGGTATGATCAGCGCCGGAGGTGCGTCATGATGGTAAACCCCAGGCATGCGTCAGCGCCTGGGGACAATGGAGATA
>JAAVFS010000079.1 GCA_014800605.1 Bacteroidales bacterium
ATCTCGATTTGTTTGTTTTTGCCGGAATATTTTCTGGTTGTGGATTCACTTACGTTACTTTCGCGTTGTGCAAATGGCGATATAAGACTATGACCGCTATTGCATTTGCGCTTGCCATCGTCTATCTCGGATATTTCTATTTCTTTATCGACTATGGAGTTGAGAAAGAGATGCTTTCCCTCCCGCTCTTTTTCCGAGGAGCTGCTGCTGTCATTATCTCCATAGTCTTCCTTACTTCGATAGTACAGAGCGGACTGCCATTCCAGGTCTTTCCGCAGGCTCTTACTATCAATGGTTTCACAGGCGCCGTTATGGGAGCGACATTGGGACCTGCCATAATCGGAGAGGTTCTGCGACACACGATGGCCAAGAATGCTACTCTCTTGTCCGCTAATATCGTCAATACCAATCCAGATACGACATTCGCCTCATCTGGTCAACTTTATGGCATGGTACAGACGCAGGCTTTGGTCGTGTCCATGAAAGAAATTTATGGCTGGCTTTTGATCATTGCCCTTGCTTCGCTGATGGTGATTCTATTAAGCTACAGCTCAGTGCGCCCATTTGCCATCTTCCCCAAGTGGAGCACAATCCGTCGCGTTATCAAGCACATGGCACGCACCGGCAAAGATTACTCTGCTCTAAAGATAGATTAGACAGTCATTTCAGGCTCCAGTAAGCCTTGCACTTACTCCTAAAGAAATGACACAGATCAAGGCTCTCAATCGTAACGAAAAACATGACTGATACTGACTAATACCTGTCGCACACCTATACCAACCTATATACCATAAGAGGCTGCCACTTCATGAGTTGACGGCCTCTTATGATATGTTATGGTCAATCCGACTACCGAAACGGTATATTTCCATGCCGTTTCATATATTGGGGGAAGTACTGCTTGCCATGCATCTACATCCGGGCGTTTGGAGAATGCAGATTAAGTCCGGTTAAAGATAACCGCGTATGTCATATTGAGTGGTCAAGACATCGTGTCTCCGACACTCTTTTGTTATTGTATGTCGCTGCGCCACATGTGCTGCATGGGGTTGACCACAATGACGCGACCATTCGGGCACTGGCTTATGTCGAACTCACGTTATTTACTTTCCTCTGTATAATAGTGTAGTATGAGAGAGTTGTCCCGCCCAATTTTAGGATCAGTCTTCGGAGTAGTGGCGGAGTACTCGGCGGTAGGAGTTGAAGATCTTTGACTTGGAGACGAAGCCTACATAGCGCCCTTCGGAGTCGATGACGGGGAGATTCCATGCACCGGTGAAGTCGAATTTCTTCATCACCTGGTCCATAGGCTCATCGACGAGGATCTTGGCCGATGGCATCGCCATGAAGCGGCTGACATGGATGCGGCGGTAGAGGTCGGGGCGGAACATGATGTTGCGGATGTCGTCAAGGAGTACGACGCCGAGCAGCTTGCCCTCGGTATCGATCACGGGAAAGAGGTTGCGGTTGGACTCGGAGATCACCTTGACCATGCTCCTCAGATCCATGTCGGGGGTGACGGTCTTGAAGTCAGTCTCGATGACGCTGCCGATCTTCAGGAGGGTCAGCACGGCTTTATCCTTGTGGTGGGTGAGCAGCTCACCTTTCTGGGCGAGGCGTCGGGTGTAGATGCTGTAGGGCTCGAAGATGCGGATCGTACCGTAGGAGATTGTCGACACGATCAGCAGCGGGAGGAAGAGCTCGTAGCCGCCCGTGAGCTCGGCGGTGAGGAAGATGCCCATGAGCGGGGCGTGCATGACGCCGCTCATCAGGCCGGCCATCCCCATCAGTGCGAAGTTTTTGACCGAGAGATCGAGCGCAAAGCAATAGTTGATGATGAATGCGAAGAGGAATCCGGCCATACATCCGACATACAGCGAGGGTGCGAATGTGCCGCCGACACCGCCACCGCCATTGGTCGCTGCAGTGGCAACTGACTTGGTCAGGATGATCAGTCCGATGAAGAAGATGATGAATAGGGCGCTACCGCCGTCGTGATAGAAGATACTACCGTCGACGATTGACGACGGGTTGCCGTTGAGGAGGTCATTGATCGAGCCGTAGCCTTCGCCATAGAGCGGCGGGAAGAGGAATACGAGTCCGGCAAGAATCACACCGCCGACAGCTGTCTTGCGCCATGGGGTCTTCAGCCGGTTCTTGAAGAATCCCTCCATGAAGTTCATTGAGCGGGTGAAGTATAGCGATACAATTCCGCAGAACAGGCCCAGACAGATGACGAACGGGATGCGACTTGTCGGGAACGGTTCGCTCTGGATGAAGAAGAATTCGAGCTCGGTGCCGGTGAAGATGTAGGCGATAGTCGCAGCAGTGATCGAGGCGATCAGTAGAGGCATGACCGAGACGGTTGTCAGGTCGAGCATCAAGACTTCAAGCGTGAAAAGCATGCCTGCGATGGGCGCTTTGAAGATGCCAGCTATGCCGGCGGCAGCTCCACATCCAACGAGGATCATCAGGATGCGGGGCGAGAGGCGAAACATCTGTCCCAGATTGGAGCCGATAGCAGCTCCGGTATATACGATAGGTCCCTCGGCACCCACAGATCCGCCGAATCCGATGGTGATGGAGCTGGCCAGTACCGATGTGTACATGTTGTGAGGCTTCAGTCGGCTCTTATTCTGCGAGATGGAGTAGAGCACGCGGGTGACACCGTGGGAGATGTTGTCCTTGACTATGTATCTGACGTAGCATCCGGCGAGCAATATGCCGACCACGGGGTAGATCAGATAGATATAGTTGCCCTCGGTCATGTTGGCGCTTGCGGTCAGGTTGGAGCCAATGAGATGGATGAGGTATTTCAGCAGCATTGCCGCACCACCGCAGGCTATACCTACTATCAAGGCCAGCACGATCAGAAATGTTTTCTCGCTCACATGGCGTTCGCGCCAGAGCATGAAGCGAAACATGACGTCATGAAGCCATTTTCGTGTGGAGGGAGGCAGGAGTTTTATCTTAATGTGTTTCATTGGTTAGTCAGTGTCAGATGCCTTTGCCGGTGATCACGGTGTTGATAGTGTAAAGCAGTATCTTGAGGTCGATGGCTATCGAGACATTCTCTATATAAATAATATCATAGCGCATGCGTGATATCATGGCGTCGACATCGGATGCGTAGCCATATTTGACCATGCCCCACGAGGTGATTCCGGGTCGGAGCTGATGGAGCAGGGTGTACTCCGGAGCTTTTGCTATGATCTTGTCTTCGTAAAATTCGCGTTCGGGACGAGGGCCCACGATCGACATTTCTCCCTTGAGCACATTCCAGAACTGTGGCAACTCGTCAAGACGGTATTTACGCAGCGTACGGCCGAAGCCGGTGATACGGCAGTCGTCAGGGCGCGAGAGCGCCGGGCCGTCAGGCTCTGCGTCTGTGATCATGGTGCGGAATTTGTGGATCTTGAATCGCCGGCCATGTCGCCCGACTCGCTCCTGTGAGAAGAATACCGGTCCATGGCTGTTGAGCTTGACGCAGATGGCGATGATGGCAAATACCGGCAGGAGCAGTATCAGCACTATCGTCGAGACTATGACGTCGAAAGTCCGTTTCATATTGCGGGTGCTCTCGGATATGACGGCCGAGGAGATGTCAGTCAGCGGCTCGCCGGCGACATTGCTGATGCGCGATCGCATATTGAGGCCTGAGGCTATCCATGCCGGCTGCAGGATGGGCCGATTGAGCGGGTATAGCTTGCGCAGTAGTGTCATACGCTCCATCTCGGAGTGCGACATCGGCAGCGCGAGGATGAACTCGTCGATGCCGAGCCGATCGCTATCAGCTGCCAGTGAGTCAAGCGAGAGAATCTCCAAATCCGGTAACACTTCCTCTTTGACGCTGTCGACCGGGATGGCTGCGACCACTTTAAGCCCGAGTGCCGGGTTCTTGGTGTTGAGGCGTCGGGCGCAGTCTTCGATGGTCTCGGCAGTGCCGATGACCGCCACATTGAGCCATATCTTACGCTGAGAGCGCAGGCTTATAAACCTGTTGGTGATGATTATGCGCGTCAGGCCTACGATGCTGAGCAGCAGTCCTTCGAGGATTATGACAAGCTCATAGTTGCTGTAGCGGTCGGGTATCGGGTCGTCGATTATCGCGATGAAGTAGATGATGACTGTCCCCAGGAGGGTGGAGCCGAGCGTAGTCATCACACTCTCAATTCTCGACTTGACAAATGTCTTATTGTAATATCCTGACAGCCAGTAGAACCCCATCATCATCAGAGGGATCACCAGCTGACCGATGAGCACAAACGGCGATTTCAGGAAGTTGCCGAGCGAGGTATATGAGTTGACCGGATCAAGCGTATTATATCTTACAATGTTAAAGAGCAGCCATGCCAGCGAGGTCGATAGGTAGTCGTTGACAAGGTAGATTACGCTATGTCGCGAGTCGTTCCTCAAGGACGAAGGATTTTGAAGATGCCGTTATTACTCAGTTTTATTACCGACGAAGGTTTGGAGCGCTCCATGTCGTCGCGACGGCTCTCCATGACATAGTCGACCGACTTCAGTATTTCGGGGGTGATTTCGCAGAATAGGGCGGGGGAGGGCTCACCGCTGATGTTGGCCGAGGTGGAGACGAGCGGGCGTCGCAGTCCGCGACAGAGCCTCGACGAGATCTCCTCGGAAGTCACGCGAATGCCGATGCTTCCATCCGAGGCCAGTAGCTCGGGAGCTATCATCCTGCCACGGTCGTAGACGATCGTCAGCGGCCGCACGGCAGCCTCTATCAGCTCGAAAGCCACGTCAGGGACATCCTCGACATAGTTCCATAGGTCATCAGCTCTTGATAGCAATACGATCATCGCCTTTGAGTCGGCGCGATGCTTTATATCGTAGATGCGTTTGACGGCTTCGCTGCGGGTGGCGTCGCACCCTATGCCCCACACAGTGTCGGTCGGGTAGAGTATCACTCCCCCCTGGCGAAGTGTCTTGAGGGCATTGGCGATGTCTTCTTCTCTTGTCATGGTCAGGTCAATTTTACGCAAAAATAATAAAAAACTTCATACCCGCAAAAAGCTACATTTATATATTTATTATCCGATTTTGGGCAGTTGGCACGAAAAAAATGATTACTTTTGCAGATGAGCAGGCAGAGACACAGTGCGGGTCAATATCCATCGCTTGTCAGTTTGCAAAATAGACATGTTAAATTTTTATCAGTTCAAAATAAATCACAAAAACTGAGGATATGAATAACGTTTTAACGCGTTCGATCACAGGCCTTATCTATATAGGCCTTATCATAGGGGCAATTTTCGCCGGAGGCTACTGGATGCTTTGGCTCGTCATGCTTCTGTCATTCTTAGCTATCAATGAGTTTACCGGAATTACCAATAAAAAGCGTATCCCGGCTCTGCTCCGCGGTCTCGACCTTCTCACCTCCGGCATGGCATTGCTGATGCCCTATTCACTCTATGAGAACTCTTACGGGATGGGCGTCATCTGCCTTTCATGCGCTTTCCTTCTCCTTGTGATCAGGATGATAGCCGCCCTCTACATCAAGGAGGAAAATCCTCTTAAGGAGACAGCATTCTCGCTGATGGCCCAGCTCTACATCACTCTGCCTCTGCTCCTGCTGCTCATGACTTACTACTATTCAGCGCCGATTGTGCTTCTGATGTTTGTCATGATCTGGCTGAATGATACCGGCGCTTTCTGCGTCGGCTCGCTGATCGGAAAGAATAAGCTCTTCGAGCGTATCTCGCCCAAGAAGTCATGGGAGGGGTTCTTTGGAGGTGTAGTCTTCTCGATCCTTGCCGGTGTGATCGCCCACGTGGTCTGGGGTGGCACATCATTCGCCCGATTCTCAATGGCAGAGTTAGCTATCCTCGGTCTTCTTGTAGCCGTCTTCGCCACTTTTGGCGACCTTGCCGAATCGCTCATCAAACGCACCCTCGGCATCAAGGATTCAGGATCGATCCTCCCCGGACACGGAGGCATCCTCGACCGTATTGACTCGCTGCTCTTCGTAGCCCCCGTCACATATATCTTCGTCACTATCATTGCTTTGTTTTAAAATCATTATATCGACCTCATGTCAAGCCAACGTTACGATATGCGTGGAGTCTCAGCCTCTAAGGAGGACGTGCACAACGCAATTAAAAATGTAGATAAAGGCCTGTATCCAAAGGCATTTTGTAAGATAATCCCCGACATACTTGGTGGCGACCCTCAGTGGTGCAACATCATGCACGCCGACGGTGCCGGTACAAAGTCAGCACTTGCCTATGTCTACTGGCGCAAGACCGGAGACATGAGCGTCTGGAAGGGGATCGCCCAGGATGCCCTGATTATGAATATCGACGACCTGCTCTGCGTAGGAGCTACCGATAATATCCTTGTATCATCTACGATCGGTCGTAACAAGCACCTTATCCCCGGCTCGGTGATAGCTGCCATCATCAATGGCACCGAGGAGCTGCTTGCTGAGCTTCGCGAGGCCGGAATCTCAATCTACAGCACCGGTGGCGAGACGGCCGATGTCGGCGATCTGGTGCGTACGATCATCGTCGACAGCACGGTGACCTGCCGTATGCGTCGCGACGATGTCATCAACAATGCCAACATCAAGGGTGGCGATGTAATTGTAGGTCTGGCATCTTATGGACAGGCTGCTTACGAGACCTCCTATAACGGCGGTATGGGCAGCAATGGCCTGACCTCAGCTCGTCACGACGTGTTCAATAAAGAAGTCGCCGAAAGCTATCCCGAAAGCTATGACCCCGCAGTGCCTGCCGAGCTCATCTATTCTGGTAGCGTCGGTCTGACCGATGCCGTCGATGGTGTTCCTGTCGATGCCGGTCATCTCGTATTGTCGCCTACACGCACTTACGCGCCTGTCATCAAGCGTCTGCTCGATGTCATGCGTAAGGATATCCACGGCATGGTACACTGTTCAGGCGGAGCTCAGACCAAGGTGATGCACTTCGTTGAGAATAAGCATGTCATCAAGGACAATCTCTTCCCCGTTCCGCCCCTGTTTGATATGATCCAGCGCGAAAGCGGTACCGACTGGGCTGAGATGTACAAGGTCTTCAATATGGGTCACCGCATGGAGATCTACCTCTCACCCGAATACGCTCAGCAAGTCATCGACATCGCTGCCGAATATGGCATCGAAGGCCGTATCGTAGGCCGCGTTGAGGATGCTGATGCCAACAGGCTCACAATCATTTCCGAAAAGGGAAGGTTCGAGTATTAATCCCTGGATGTCAGGCGTGATGAAGCTGCTCGACCGACTAAGGCTTATCTGCACGGCTAATAATGCGTGGAAGATGCGTATTGTGACCGGTGGCCTGCTGGTGGCTGCTGTCATCATCGCTCTTCTGCTGACCGGGCGCGATCACTCTCAGAGTTCGGAGCTGCTGGCCGACGAGCAGTCTTATGAGTTGCCTGACACCCTCAGAGTGGCTACCCTCTACAGCCCGACCTCCTACTTTATTTATAAGCAGGAGCTGATGGGTTTCGACTATTCGCTTGTCAAGAAGTTTGCAAAGGACAAGGGGATAGAAATGTCGATCAGTGTTGCTCCCAACCTTCAGGACATGATCGAGTGGCTTGATTCCGGTTACGTGGATCTGATAGCCTACGAAGTGCCTATGACGGCTGAAAATATGAAGTATGTCCGTGAATGCGGGCCCCGCTCTGAGAGCTATCAGGTACTCGTCCAGCCGAAAAAGAAAAAGCAGCCGCTGATCGCCGACGAGACTCAGCTGATCGGGTGTGACATCTATGTCGAAGCCGACTCGAAATACTATCACCGCCTTGTCAATCTCAATGAGGAGCTTGGAGGCGGAGTGAATATCCACATAGTGGATCGCGACACCATCATTACCGACGACCTGATTCGCATGGTATCGGCCGGAGAGATCCCCTTGACGGTGGTCGACAATAACATCGCGCTTATCAACCGTACCTACTATTCCAATATAGATGTATCGCTTCCGCTTAGTTTCCCACAGCGCTCGGCATGGGCTGTGGCTCCCTCCAATCAGTGGCTCGCCGACTCGATTGACGGGTGGCTGTCGCTCGACGAACCGCGCCATGCCAAGTCGATGCTCATGAAGCGCTACTTTGAGCTTAGCAAGGTGGCCAAGCCGGCTATCAAGGTCGACTTTACAAAGGGGCATATTTCACCCTACGACCATCTGTTCAGACAGTATGCCGATTCTATCGGCTTTGACTGGCGACTCCTTGCTGCCCAAGGGTATGCAGAAAGTCGCTTCGACTCTTCGCTGACCTCGTGGGTCGGCGCCAAGGGCATCATGCAGATCATGCCTCGCACGGCTGTCGCCTACGGATCGGATCCCGACCGACTGGAGGAGCCTGAGGTATCGATTGCTACCGCTGTCCGTATGCTCGCCGACCTTCAGGGCAAGATCAGTCGTCATGTCCATGATCCGGCCGAGTGTGTCAAGTTTGTCCTTGGAGGCTACAACTGCGGTATCGCCCATATCTATGATGCTATGGCTCTTGCTCGCAAATATGGCTATGACCCTCAGGTCTGGGATGGTAATGTCGCTGACTGCCTGATACTCAAGTCGAATCCTGAATATTACAACGATCCGGTATGTAAGTACGGATATGCCCAGGGGCTCCAGACCGTGTCTTACGTCACCAGGGTACTCGATTTTTATAACGCAGCAATAGAATATATTCCTAAATAACTAATTTTAATAGTCACAAATTCTTATGAAAAAGACAAAACTCAGCGTTGCTCTCGTCATCGCTCTCGCAGGCTCAATGCTCTGCACATCTTGCATCGGTTCATTCACCCTCAGCAATAAGCTGCTCTCATGGAACAAGACTATCAACAACAAGTTTGTCAACGAACTTGTATTCTTTGCATTCTGGGTTCTCCCCGTATATGAAGTATCTTGCCTTGCTGACGTCCTGGTGCTCAACAGCATCGAGTTCTGGACAGGTGAAAATCCCGTGGCAAGCAGCAAGAAGGTTGTAGAAGGCAAAGATGGCCGTTACCTCGTAGAGTGCGACGAAACCGGCTACACTATCACCTCAGAAGCTAATGGAGAGGTTGTTCGCTTTGACTTCAACAGCGACGAAAATAGCTGGAGCGTAAATCTCGGCGAAGAGTCTTACACACTGATGACATTCGTTGACGGCAATCATGTCAAGATGGCAGCTCCCGGCGGAGAAATGCAGCTCGTAGAGCTCTCAGAGGCCGGCGTGCTCGCTTATCAGCAGATGGCTACTGGTGCTTTCACCGCTCAGCGTTAATCTGTGACACAATCTGTTGTAAAATATTTAGCTGCAGCGGCCATATCGGTTGCTGCAGCTTCAGCTATGGCAGGTGCCGATCGTGTGTCACCCGCTGCTGCAGACTTACGTGTGCCTCTGGATATCCCCTTGCTGCTGAGCGGCAACTTCGGTGAGCTGCGCAGCAATCACTTTCACTCCGGCGTCGACTTCAAGACTCAGGGTCGCACCGGGCTTCCCGTCTATTGCGCTGCCGACGGATATGTGAGTCGTGTCCTGGTTTCGCCATGGGGCTTCGGGCGTGCCGTTTATGTGACTCATCCCGAACTTGGTCTCGTCACCGTCTACGGCCATCTCCAGTCGTTTGCCACCCGTATTGACAATCCGGTACGTGGCCGCCAGTATGCCGACGAGACATTCAGTATTGATGTCGAATTCGGCCCGGGTGTGATACCCGTAAGGCGCGGAGAACTGTTAGGCCGAAGCGGCAATGCCGGATCATCAGGCGGCCCGCATCTCCACATGGATGTGCGCGACGCCTCGACCGGTAATGCCCTCGACCCGCTCGACTATTATGGCTCTCACCTCAAGGACAATGTCGCCCCTGAGGTGAGAGCGGTCGCACTATATCCGCGGGAGGGTGTAGTCAATGGTCAGCAGAAACCGGCTTTTCATTCCGGGCAGACTCTCAAGGACTCGTTCACCGCGTGGGGACGTGTCGTGCCCGGAATCAAGGCCTACGATAAGATGACAGGAACTACCAACATTTACGGCATCAAATATATGACGCTTATCGTCGACGGAGATATCGTCTACACTCGCGTCATTGATGAGTTTGACTTCGATAGAATGCGTGCCGTAAACACCCTTGTGGAGTATGCCGACGTGGTGCGCGACAAGTCGTGGAACATGATTACCGAGCAGCCGGATGCCCGTCCTCTCTCCGACATGATAACAACCGTGGGTGATGGCTCCCTGATGATCGACAGCGAACGAAGCTATAAGTGCGAGTTCATTCTCGAGGACCACTATGGCAATCGTACTCGCGCGCCGTTCACCATCGTGGGAAAGAAATCGCCGATTCCCGATGTCGGGGGGGAGGGGCGGCTCCTTTCGTATGACCGAGCGTATCGGATTCAGGAAGGCGGTGTCTTCGTAGACATTCCTGCCGGATCGCTTTATCGTGACTATCTCTTCTCAATGGAACGCACCGAGCCGGCTCCCGACGGTACATACTCAGACCTCTATACGATCGGTTCACCCGAGGAGCCATTGTCCGGTAATATCACCATCTCAATCCCGGTAGAGGAAGATGTCCTGACTGACAAGAAGAAGTATTGCCTCGTGCGCTACAATGGGCTCCGCCCCTCGGCTGTCGATGCGACTTATCGCTCCGGCAGGATGGAGGCTAAGGTCAATCGTTTCGGAGTGTATTCAGTGATGGCTGACACCGTAGCGCCAAAAGTCGTGCCTCAAAAGCCTGAGCAGTGGGCTCAGCGTGGAGTCGTCACCTATAAGATATCCGACAATCTCAGCGGCATCTCAACCTATCGTGGTGAGATAGACGGCAAGTGGGCTCTGATGGAGCTGGACGGAAAGACCGGCACGCTGTCGTTTAAGCTCGACAAGCAGAAGTGGCCTGCCGGACGCCACAAGATAGTCCTGACAGTCACCGACGCCTGCGGCAACGAGACGATCTCGACCCGCAGTTTCTGAAGCAATTATCTCTTATAAAAAATCAAGGGAGCGCCTATGAAAAAGCGCTCCCTTGATTTTAATGGTATATTTCCTGTTAGAAAGGGAGATCGTCGTTAGAGTCGGCCGAAGGTGTGAAGGTGGGGGCAGGGGCAGGTGTGCCGTAATCCATGGGGGCTGATGTCGCAGCGGCCATGTTGCCGTCTACTTTGTCGGCTTTCCAACCACGAATCGATGTGAACCAGCGACCCTGGTATTCGTGGCTGTCGATGTCGAAGCTGAGTTTGATCACCTCGCCTACAGAGAGGGGATACTGGTCAGCCTTGTCGCCGAAGAATTCGAATGCTATTTTTGTGGGGTAGTTATCCTGTGTCTCGAGTACATACTGACGTTTTTTCCACATATTTCCAGCCTTAGATGTACCTGAAACTTCGGGTAATGCTACGATGATTTTTCCTGTAACTTCCATTTGTAATTTTATTATGATTATATGACTACAAATTTAAGATTGTTTTTCAAATCTCACAAATTTGAGTCAAATAAGTTTTTGACACCGTTCAAAGGCATTTGTTGATAGCCGGATGGAAGTCACACGGATGCTCTGAGTCCGGCTTCTTCGATTGTGATCAGATGCTCTTTATATAGCGCGCCGACTGCTTTTTTGAAGTCTTTCTTGCTGCAGTGAAACAGTTGTTTGATCTCCTCGGGAGTAGAGCGGTCGGTGACCTGGATATAGCCGCCGTTAGCCCGGATTCGGCCAAGGATGTTGTGCGCAAGTTCGGGTATGCGCTCTGTGACGTAGTCATTAAGTGTCAGGTCGATCTTGCCGTTGTCGCGTACCTGCTTTACGTAGGCTTCAAGCTCATTGCCTATCGCGACATCGCGATAGAGCTCGTTGTGATAGATCATTCCGTAGTGCAGGTTGTCGACGACTGCTTTGTAGCCGCGCTCCGTGTGCTGGAGTATGAGGGCTTTGACTTTATCGCCTTTGCGATAGGTGGGGAACACGTTGCCCAGATATTTCTCAATCTTTGCGGTGGCTGTCACGCGCCCGGATGCATCGTCGACAAAGAGATAGACAGGATAGACTCCTCCCTGCTTCATATCATACTTCTGCTCGCGATAGGGGACGAGCAGATCTTTCATCAATCCCCAGTCGAGGAACGCCCCGATGCGATTGACTTCGGCTACCTGGAGGAATGCGACTTCGCCGACCTGCGCGAACGGGCGCTCGGTGGTGGCTACCGGTCGGTCCTCACTATCGGTATAGACGAATACATCCATTTTTGCACCTATCTTCGGCACTTCTGTCAGATATCTTGATGGCAGGAGCACTTCATTGCCTTCGTCGTCGGCAAGATAAGCCCCAAAATCTACTATTCTTCGTACTTCTAAAGTATTGTAGCGTCCTAATTGCATCTTTCTTTTCGTTTTGATTTGACAAAATAACAAATTTCCGGAGGAAAAATCCCTATCGAGTGATGATTTTTTGATATTTTTGTGTTATAAATATATATCACGAATAGTACCGACGACTGATGATAGACGTTATTCTTAAATATTTCCCGGATCTTACAGCGAAGCAACGTGAGCAGTTTGAACAGCTTGGAGTGCTCTACCCGGAGTGGAATTCACATATCAATGTAATCTCCCGAAAGGATATTGACAACCTGTATATCAACCACATACTGCACTCACTTGCCATAGCCAAGTTTATGACCCCGGTAGCCGGGACCCGATTTATGGACCTTGGTACGGGAGGCGGATTCCCCGGGATTCCGCTCGCCATCATGTGGCCCGACTGCCGCTTCCATCTCATCGACCGTATCGGCAAGAAGGTTAATGTCGCCAGGTCGATAGCCGAAGCTATCGGTCTCGAGAATGTGACCTTCTACCACGGCGACAGCGGGGAGTGCCATGAGCGTTTTGACTTTGTAGTCAGCCGAGCTGTGATGCGTCTTGACGAACTTGTAAAGATTTGCCGGAAGAATATTTCACGCACCAATCGCAATGGCTATGGCAATGGACTGATCTGCCTTAAAGGCGGCGATCTGACATCCGAGAGTCATGGCGTACGCGATGTCATGGACTTCCCGCTCTCGCTCTATTTCTCTGAGCCATATTTCGAGACGAAGCAACTTATATACGTACCACTTTAAACCCAATGAAGAAATGCCATTGAAGCTACAAGGATTTCAGGTCAATATGTTTGCCGAGATCACATATATCGTATGGGACCCCGAGTCGCGCGAGGCTGCTATCGTTGACGCCGGAATGAGCGAGGATGATGAGGTTCGCGCGATTGATAATTATTTGTCCGACAATGAGTTGACTTTGAAATATCTCATTAACACCCATCTTCACATCGATCATTGCTTCGGAGTAGAGCATATCAAGTCAAAATACGGACTCGGTCTGATGGCATCGAAAGCCGACGAGATTCTATCATCGAGGCTGAAAGAGCAAGCACAGATGTTTCGCCTGCCGATAGATGTCGAAAATATCTCTATTGAGCATGATCTCAAGGATGGCGATGTATTGCATCTCGGCATGGAGGAGTTGAAGGTCATATCTGTCCCCGGACACTCCCCCGGTGGAATCGCACTTTATGCTCCTGACAGCAAGTTTGTAATCACAGGCGACTCCCTGTTCAACCGCAGCATCGGTCGTACCGATCTGCCCGGCGGCGATCATGCCACCCTGATCAGAGCCGTCACCGACAAACTGCTCTCCCTTCCCGGCGACACAAAAGTATTCCCCGGCCACGGGCCATCAACGACCATTGCTGAAGAGCATCGTTTCAATCCCTATTTATAACGAAAAAGCCCGCTTCAGCGGGCTTTTTCGTTATAAATGTGAACTACTTCAGCGATTCGACGATCGGGTCATCATCCGGATTCCACTCGCCGCGATCGGCGGCGGTGATGATGTAGTTGAGGGCAATCTTCGTTCCCGCGAGTCCCATTTTCTCGAGGAGTGATGTGGAGACTGTATCGGCATCGACAAGATATTGCTTTGCTGTAGATGCGGCATCCTGATAGCGTCCGGCGCGGAGCAGGGCAGCTGCATACATCGCGAGCGATAGGGGATCCATGCGTAGCTCGGGAGCATCGTCAGGACGCTGACGCTCCATGTAGTCAATGATGCCTTTTATATCGCCTCGGTTATATAGAAGCTGAATCAGAAGATAGGCGTTGTGATAGACACCTCCGTAGCTGGCCTCGTATTCTTGCAGCAGCTTCAGCGCTCCAACTGTATCATTATTGAGCATCAGGTCATTGACTCTGGGGGTGAGTGTGGTCTCTTCAGATGCTGTATCAGTGGGAAGTTGGCCTTCTTTATAGCGATCGATCTGTGTGCTGATCTCTGTGATTGCTGTATCTTCGGGACGGATAGCTGCGGCGTATCCTATGGCAGAGGAGGCGTCTTCGATACGGTGAGCATATAGGTATAGCTCGCTAAGTTTGAGCCAGGTGTCGGCGTTGAAAGGGTCGATTCGGCTCAACTCTTCAAGGAGGCTGATGGAGACTGAGAGGTCAATATCCTCAAGTAGCAAGGAGGCTTCATTGAGAGCGGTGTCTCGATATTCGCATTTGTCGATGAAGCGCTCGTAGTTTGATGCAAACCAGTTGTGAGCTTCGTAGAAGGCTACCAAGTTGGCGTACTGTATGATCTCCTCATCGTCGGTGAATCGTACCTCGTCAAGCATCTTGTCAAGTGCGCTTATCGCCTCAAGCGGGTTGAGGTGAGCGGCTTTGAGTCGGAGAATGTCCCAAAGGACCCCTTTGCGGCTCGAATGGGTCTCAAGAAATGCGTTGAGAGCCTTTTCGTCATCGGGATTTATCATCAACCCTTCTCTCAGAGCTAGTTCTTCGCTGTCGGGATACAGCCGTCGGCCGAGCATAAGCGCTTCGAGCTGTGCATAGGAATCATTGACATCGGATGCCAGATCAAATATTATGACGAGGTCGTCCTCGTCATAATATAAATCTTTGGTACCTGATTTGATTTCCTGACAGAACCGATGGTAGATGTCGAAGAGATTAGGGTCGTCGGTCATCATTTTTTCTGCTCTTTTTCCCAGCTGTCTTTGAGTGATATGGTGCGGTTGAAGATCAGCTTTTCAGGAGTAGAGTCATAATCGGGAGTGAAATAGCCGATGCGCTGGAACTGGAATTTTGTACCTTTGCCGGCGTTTTCAGCTATGAATGGCTCGACCTTTACGCCTTCCACTACTTTGAGTGAGTCGGGATTGAGCATCTCGCGGAAGTCACGCTCTGTCTCGGCGGCAGGATTTTCTACGTTGAAGAGGCGATCGTAGAGGCGCACGGTAGCGTCGACTGCGTGGGGTGCTGACACCCAGTGGAGTGTGCCTTTGACCTTGCGCATGCTGCCGGGGAGGCCGCTGCGAGTCTCTGGGTCGTAGGTGCAGTAGATCTCTTCGATATTGCCATCGGCATCTTTCTTGACGCCGGTGCACTTTATGATGTAGGCACCTTTGAGACGCACTTCGCCGTCGGGAGCGAGGCGGAAATATTTCTTAGGCGGATTCTCCATGAAGTCGGCATGTTCGATATAGATCTCGCGGCTGAAGGGCATTGAGTGTGTGCCTTCTTCGGGATTTTCGGGGTTATTTTCCATATCGACCATCTCTGTCTGGCCCTCAGGGTAGTTGGTGATGATGACCTTGACGGGGTCCATGACAGCCATGGCGCGTGTGGCTATCTTGTTGAGGTCTTCGCGTACTGCGTATTCCAGGAGGGCTACGCTATTGAGCGCCTCATATTTGGTGTAGCCGATGGTATCAATGAAGTTGCGGATGGAGCGG
>JAAVFS010000080.1 GCA_014800605.1 Bacteroidales bacterium
AAACCTGAGACGGCGCAAAATTACTCATATTTTTTCAAACAACAAGTAAATCTAAGAGAAAAATAATCAGCAAAGTTCAAAGCAGCAGAGAGTGGTATAATCCATCAGTGGTTGTCCCATGCTGTCCGTCACACAGAATGCCCCGATTGAGGCTTTCGGAAATCTCAGCGAGACCATTTTCAATGGTATTACTCCGGACCAGATGCTTACACCTATTCATCTTACATTCCGTTTCATAGGCCTCACACCCGTGGCAAGTTTCTTCTCAAGCGATGCCATGAAGAATCCTACCATACCTGAGGACTTAGAGAGGTTCAAGGAGCATCTGCGCCACTACTTCCCGTTTAAATAACGCTTTCTCGTCATACAATTCGTCACCTTATTGGAATTGTTGCTGTTAGGTTATGGTGGAGGCAATATAGGTACAAAGTGGTCGAATTTGACCATTTTTACCGTCTAAACCCGCGGCTTTGCGTCCGGTTCACTTACTCCAGAACAGAAGGGAAATTGGAAGTAAGACGATCCAACTCCTTGCTCCCTTTGTCGAACTGTCGGTTTTCAAGGAATGGGCGTGCAAACACCTTCATGGTGTGGGCCGCGTTCCTTACATCGGGACTGTCGGCAAGGTACTTCACCATCGTGTCCCTGAGCCGTATGCTGAACTCCCTTAACACAGACTTGGAGAACTCCATAAACGCCCTGACAGCCTCCTTAAGCTTCTCATGCAACATAATCCAGCATAGCCTTAAGCCGTGTGAGAAGGTCGTTCTTCTCGCGTTCAAGCCTCTCTATCCTTGTAGCGGTTGTGCTATCAAGACTACGGTATTCCTTAGAAAGAGCGTCATACTGTGACTGAAGGGAAGAGACAGTGTCGGCATGCTGCTTCCGTAGCTTCTGCATCTCCTTCTTGTAAAGGATCTCTTTCTTCTCAATCACCACCAGGGCGCGTTCCTCCGCAAGCCTCGGTATCTTCGCCACCTGCTCCTCCATTTCCTCCACCCTTATCAGAGCCTTGTCCCGCTCAATGTTGGCGGTCTCGATCTACGCCTGCAACCGGACGTTCTCACGCTGTATCTCCGCATATTTCCCCTTGCCGAAGATGTTGGCGAGACCGCTCTTCAACGCGCTGCCGCTCTCTGCATCGAGGGCTCTCTGCTTCTCGATCCGCCGGACTTCAAGTTCGGCTATCTCCGTTTACCTGGTCGCCTGCTCCTTCTGTAGTTCGGACTTCCGGTTTTCAAGTTCCAGCTGCTCCTGTTTCAACTGCCTGACGTGTGCCGTCGCCAGCTTCTCCTTGTACTCGATAGCCGACAGCCCCTCGATTCCGGTGTCTTCCTTCGGCATTCCACGCTCCATTCCGAGGCTTTCCGCAAGGACGGTGTGCATCTCCTTGCACACGTTGTTGTCGATCTTAACGGTCTTTCCGGTCTTATGGTTGAGCCAGTCGACAATGATGTGCGCGTGGTGGTTCTGCCTAAGGTCGTCAGTGTCGGGGGCGGCGTGTCCCTCGTCATGGTGGAGGTCGATGCTGATGACCGAAATGCCATAGCCATTGAGCCATCTGACAAACGGTTCGAAATCCTCGATACTTCCTTTATGAAGCAAGCTTACGAAATGGGTAGAAATGTATAAACATGGAAGAAATAAGAATTGATTGCGCTAACCCGACTCCCGAAGAAGTCGAGCTGTCAAAATTTCACGCACAGACACTGTTTAAGTTTAACAATGCGATGCCCTTCACAGACGAGTATGATGCTCTTATACATCAGCTCATCCCTGATATGGGTGCGAATAGCCGGGGCGTGACTCCACTCAAAGGAGTGAGATTCAATATGGTGAAAATTGGCGATAGTGTTGTCATCAACAGTGATTGCCTGATGATGGTAGCCGGTGGTGTTATCATCGAAGATGAGGTGATTATAGCAGCCAACGCTCAATTGATATCCAACAATCATGACCTTGACAACCGTTGGATTATAACCTGCAAGCCCGTGCGTATATGCCGCAGAGCATGGATCGGCGCCGGAGCTACGATTTTACCTGGCGTCACAGTCGGATATAATGCTGTAGTAGGAGCGGGAAGTGTTGTCACTAAAGATGTTGAGGCCAACACAATTGTCGGCGGTAATCCAGCCAAGGTCATTCGCCGTATATGACTGTGAATACAGGGCGATGACAGTATGTCGATCATAATCGTAGTGCGGGTTGAGCGAAAGACAATCGCGCACTATTTTACATTGAGAAAATATTTTTGTGTGAATAAATAGTGTTGACAAAAATAATTATCTTTGCGATGGAAGTTGCTGACATGGTAATGTCGGTTATAAGATATGTACATATTAATACCCAATTATTTACTCAGCCATAGCCAACCAAGTGTAACTAATTCATCAATATGAAACTATTCCGGAGATCAAATAATCTGAAACTTGCATCATCGCCTGTCTTGAATAGAACGAATGCTGTCTCGCGAAAAAAGAAATCATGGATTGTGATTATAATCCTGTTGCTGATAATAGTTGCGGTAGTCTATATCGTAACTCGTCCGAAGCAGCTGGAGGTGACTTATCCGACAGTAGAGGTAGTTGGTGTCGATACTACAACCGTCAGCGTCTATGGCGAGTATGTGGGGCGTATCAGGGCGCAACAGTTTGTCGAGGTGCATGCTCGAGTCGAGGGGTATCTCGAAAGAATGATGTTTAAGGAGGGTGCCTACGTGGAAAGAGGACAGACATTGTTTATTATAGACCCGAGAGTATATGAGGCGCATGTAAACCGTGCAAGAGCTCAGCTCAATAAGGCTAAGGCGCAGGCTCAGAAGGCCGACCGAGACTTAAAGCGTATTCGTCCGTTGTATGAGCAGAACGCTGCCTCACAGCTGGATCTGGATAATGCAATAGCTGCGGCAGAGAGTGCGAATGCGGAAGTGACTGTGGCTCAGGCAGACCTGACTCAGGCGGAACTGATACTCAGCTATACGAGGGTTACATCTCCGATCTCAGGCTATATCTCAGAGCGAGTCGCGGATATAGGGACGCTCGTGGGACCGACCGCCGGAAAGTCGCTTCTGGTGACTGTCGTCAAGAGTGATACGGTGCGTATCGACTTTTCAATGACTGCTCTCGACTATTTGAGGAGTAAGGACCGCAATGTTAGTTTGGGAAGCGACGATGGATCAGACAAGCAGACATCTCATGTGACTATCACGCTTGCCGATGGCTCAGAATATCCCTACAAGGGGTTGGTGGATTTTGCTGATCCGCAGGTCGACCCGAAGACCGGTACATTTTCAGTCAGAGCCGAGATGCCCAATCCGGCACGCCAGCTTCTGCCGGGGGAGTTTACCAAGGTCAAGGTCCTGCTTGATCTCAGAAGTAATGTCGTGGAGATACCATCGAAGTCTGTCGTCATAGAGCGGGGTGGGGCATACGTATATGTAGTGCGCCCTGACAGTGTCGTAGAGAAGCGCTTTATCGAGACCGGCCCTGAGTCTGACAATGAAGTAATAGTAGAGCGCGGACTCCGCCGTGGCGAAAGGATAGTCACGGAAGGATATCATAAGCTGAAGCATGGTATGAAAGTCTCTCCCGTGACAGAAGGGGACGGATCTGCAGACAGTGAAACATCGCAGGATTAAGGCCTATGAAAAGGAATTTCTTCTTACGGCATCCCGTATTATCGATAGTCATATCTATCGTCATACTCCTTGTCGGTCTGATAGGTTTGAAACTATTGCCTATCGACCAATACCCGCAGATAGTCCCTCCGGTAGTAAGGATAAGCGCTTCATATCCGGGAGCTGATGCGTCGACCGTGACGCAGGCTGTCGCGACGCCGATCGAGCAGGAGCTGAACGGTACTCCCGGTATGATCTATATGTCATCGTCGAGTTCAAACTCAGGAGGATTCTCTGCTCTGGTCACTTTTGATATCGGCACGGATCCGGAGCTTGCGGCTGTAGACATCCAGAATCGCGTAAAGAAGGCTGAATCGCGACTTCCGGCAGAGGTGGTGCAGAACGGTATTTCTGTTGCTAAGGAGACTGCCAGCAGATTGATGACTATCACGATACAGTCTGACGATCCGAAATTTGATGAAGTCTATCTGAGTAATTACACGACACTCAATGTCGTGGATCTGCTCCGGCGTATCCCGGGTGTAGGTAGCCTGACCTCGGTCGGCAGCCGCTACTATGCAATGCAGATATGGGTACAGCCTGACAAACTTGCGGATTTAGGTATAACGGTACAGGATATCCAGTCGGCTTTGAAAGATCAGAATCGCGAGTCGGCGGCGGGTACATTCGGACAGGCGCCGGCGAAGGATGTGGATATCACGATGCCGATTATAGCCCAGGGGCGACTCTCTTCAGTTTCGGAATTTGAGGATATCGTGCTGCGTGCCAATGCTGACGGGTCGATTATACGCCTGCGGGATGTGGCGAGGGTCTCTCTTGAGGCGTCGACCTACGCTACAGAGAGTGGTATCAACGGCGGAAATGCTGCGGTGCTCAATCTGAATATGCTGCCGGGTGCTAATGCTATGGATGTGGCTGATGCCGTCAAGAAAGAGATGGAGGTGATCGCAAGGAGTTTCCCTGAGGGTATGACCTACGACATCCCCTTTGATATGACCACATATATCTCGGAGTCAATCCATCACGTGTATCAGACATTCTTCGAGGCACTTATTCTGGTGATAATCGTGGTATTCCTTTCGCTGCAGAACTGGAGAGCGGCGATCATTCCGATAATAGCCGTGCCAATCTCATTGGTGGGTACATTCGGCGTGATGCTTATGTTTGGCTTTTCGCTGAACATGCTGACACTACTGGGGCTGATCCTCGCCATCGGTATCGTGGTCGATGACGCTATCGTGGTGGTGGAGAATGTTGACCGAATCATGGAAACCGAGAAGCTCAATCCGTTTGATGCTACCGAAAAGGCTATGTCAAATCTTGGCAGTGCTCTGATAGCAATGTCGTTAGTGCTGTGTGCCGTGTTTATACCCGTAAGCTTCTTGCCGGGAATAACCGGCCAGCTATATCGCCAGTTTACGGTCACAATCGCAGTATCCGTCATCATCTCCACGGTTGTAGCTCTGACACTGACGCCGGTGATGTGTTCAAAATTGCTATGTCCGGCGAGCGGAAAGAAAAAGAACAAGATATTCAGACTGATCAATTACTGGCTGGGTAAGGGTAATAAGATTTATGGTCGTACTATCACAAAGGCGATCGGAAATCCAAAGCGGATGCTGGCTGCCTTCGGACTGGCTCTGGTGTTGATTTTCGTAATGAACAAGATGGTCCCCACCAGTTTTATGTCGCAGGAGGATCAAGGATATTTCACAGTCGAGCTCGAACTGCCTGAGGGTGCAACGATAGAGCGAAGTCGAAAAGTGACGGAGCGAGCCATGGCATTCCTCCTTAAGGATCCGGATGTGAAATTCGTATTGAATGTGACCGGCTCGTCACCTCGAGTCGGTACCAATCAGGCTCATACCCAACTGACCGTGATCCTTAAGCCATGGAATGAAAGAAAGTCGGGTAAAATTGACGACGTGAAGGAGCGTGTTAAAAAGGAATTGGATAAATATCCCGAGAGCAAAGTATACATATTTACGCCGTCTGTCATCCCCGGACTCGGGACATCAGGAGGATTTGAAATGGTGCTTGAGGCCCGCGGGGATGCCACCTATCAGGAACTGCAGAACGCGGTGGACACATTGCAGTATTATGCCGGGAAGTCAAAGTCGGTTTCAGCTCTGTCTACTACGATGCAGAGTGACATACCGCAACTCTTTTTTGAAGTAGACAGAGACAGAGCGAAGATGCAAGGAATCCCTGTCAGCGATATTTTTTCTACGATGAAGGCGTTTACCGGGTCAATCTACGTCAATGACTTCAATATGTATAACCGTATATATAGGGTTTACATACAGGCCGACGCACCATATCGCACGAATCGAAATGATCTGAACCTATTCTTTGTCAGAGGATCGAAGGGCACGATGGTACCGATCTCCTCGTTGGGTAGCTCTTACTATACCACCGGTCCTGGCACGATAGGCCGATTCAATATGTTTAATTCGGCTGTAGTGAGCGGCGAGGCTGCCTCGGGATACAGTACCGGCGAAGCCATGAACGCATTGCAGGAGATCGTGAAGGAGCATCTTCCGTCCAATATCGGGATGGAATGGAGCGGCCTATCATATCAGGAAATGCATGAAAGCGGAAACACGGGAGTCATCTTAGGCCTTGCACTACTTTTCGTATTCCTGGTTCTGGCTGCGCAATATGAGAGTTGGAGTGTGCCTGTTGCCGTGATTCTCTCGCTCCCGATCGCGGGAGTCGGTGCTTATTTCGGAATATGGATATGCGGACTTGAGAATAATATATATTTTCAGATCGGACTGGTCATGCTGATAGGTCTGGTAGCTAAGAATGCTATTCTAATTGTGGAGTTTGCCAAGGAGGAAGTTGAGAAGGGTGCCGACGCGGCACATGCGGCCCTGATAGCGGCCAAACTTCGTTTCCGCCCGATAGTCATGACCTCGCTGGCTTTCATGCTCGGCCTCATACCATTGCTTATAGCCAGCGGACCAGGCTCAGCCGCACGCCGCGACATCGGCACAGGTGTATTTTTCGGCATGCTGGTAGCTATTACCGTCGGAATTGTCTTTGTGCCATTCTTCTTTGTGATGATCGATAAACTGAAAAAGAAAGCGAAATAATGAATAGAAATATATTACTGTGGGGTGTTGCCATTGGCCTGTTATGCAGCGGCTGTTCGGGTGTAAAGGGGCTTACCACGCCCTCGGCTGAGCTTCCTGACCGTTATGTCGGGTATATCGAAACTGACACGGCTAATATGGCGGAGATCGAATGGTGGAAATTCTATTCTGACCCGACACTTTGCGGATATATCTCTAAGGCGCTTGACAACAATCATGACCT
>JAAVFS010000081.1 GCA_014800605.1 Bacteroidales bacterium
AAGTCCGGCATTAGCCGTTAATCGTGGTAACGTTAGGTTTAATAGCCGATAAGGGATGTCCGATATCAGATTCACAAATGTACGAATAAAATCTTTGCATCCAAACAATTTAACAAAAAAATGTTCTCCGAATAAGCAGAATGCTTTTCCGGAGAACTTATGGGTGGAATTTTAATATGTCTCTTTCCTAATGGGAGGACGGGATACTATCAGATTACGCCCTGACCCATCATGGCGTCGGCCACTTTCATGAAGCCGGCGATGTTGGCGCCCTTCATGTAGTTGACGTATCCGTCGGGCTCGGTGCCATGCTCTACGCACTGCTGATGGATGTTGTGCATGATCTCGTGGAGCTTGGCGTCGACTTCGGCTGCTGACCACTGGAGGTGCTCGGCATTCTGGCTCATCTCAAGACCTGAGGTGGCGACACCGCCGGCGTTGACAGCCTTGCCGGGAGCGTAGGTGATGCGTGCGGCGATGAATGCGTCGATAGCTTCGGGGGTGCAACCCATGTTGGAAACTTCGGCTACGAGTTTGACGCCATTGTCGAGGAGGTTGCGTGCGTCGTCGCCGTTGACCTCATTCTGGGTAGCGCAGGGGAGTGCGATGTCGACCTTCTGTACCCAGGGCTTCTGGCCGGGGAAGAAAGTAGCTTCAGGATATTTCTCAGCGTAGGGTGCTACGATGTCTTCGCCTGAAGCTCTGAGTTCGAGCATATAATCAATTTTTTCGCCCTTGATGCCATCGGGATCATAGATATAGCCGTCGGGACCAGAGATGGTTACTACCTTGGCACCGAGTTCGGTCGCCTTGAGGGCTGCGCCCCAAGCCACATTGCCGAAGCCTGAGATGGCGATGGTCTTGCCTTCGAGCGACTCATGGTTGCGCTTGAGGATGTCCTGAACGAAGTAGAGGGCACCGAAGCCGGTGGCTTCGGGACGGATGCGTGAGCCGCCGAAGCTGAGGCCCTTGCCGGTGAATGTGCCGGTATTCTCGTCGACGAGCTTCTTGTACATGCCATACATATAGCCTACCTCGCGGCCACCTACGCCTATGTCGCCAGCGGGCACGTCGCGGTCGGGACCGAGGTTTTTCCAAAGGCCGAGGATGAAGGCCTGGCAGAAGCGCATGATCTCGCGATCGCTCTTGCCGCGGGGCGAGAAGTCGCTACCGCCTTTAGCACCGCCCATGGGGAGGGTGGTGAGGGCGTTTTTGAATGTCTGCTCGAAGCCGAGGAATTTCAGAATCGAGAGGTTGACAGACGCGTGGAAGCGGATGCCGCCTTTGTACGGGCCGATGGCATTGTTGAACTGTACGCGATAGCCGATGTTGTTCTGGACTTCGCCTTTATCGTCGATCCAGGTGACGCGGAATGTGACAATGCGGTCGGGCTCGACCATGCGTTCGATTATCTTGTTTTTCTCAAATTCAGGATGCTGATTGTAGACGTCGCCTACAGAAAGAAGCACTTCCTTTACGGCCTGAAGATATTCCTTCTCGCCTGGATGCTTTGCTTCGAGATCGTTTAGGATTTTAGTGATATCCATGTTTTTAGATGTTAAGTTGTATAGTTATCTTCAAAATTGTGTTGAAGCGGTCAGAGCAATCTCGGTCACTTCACTGCAAATGTAAGTCTAAACATTTTAAAATCAAAATTATTATTCTGATAAATTCCCCCGTCTGGAATGGGCCCGGAGAGTGCAATTAATCACGTTTTTTGAAATTTTGGCAAGATTTTTGCTTTCTAATTTGTTAGAAGTAAAAATACTTACACTTGGAATGAAAAATCAGGATATAGCTTTAAAAAAGAATAGTATATTAGAGTCGATAAAAAAGAAGAATCTATATGAGGCATTCAAGCAGTTGCGAGGTTTCTCGGAGTCGCAGATGACGTGGGAGATAACCGACGAAATCGGCCGTCTGGAGGAATCGTACCGCTATATGCTCGACTATGCCATCCGAGGGATTGCCGATCCGTCGCGCAAGCAGGTCTATGACGGGCTCGTGGCAGGGATGCTGACTCTGCTCAATCGTCTGGAGCGGCATGCCATGACGGCGGAGACCCCTACATTATATTATAATACTCTCAGATATCGGTCGCACTCCGCGCCGGGCTCTATCCCGGAGTATCTGAGAAAATATGCAAAGTTGGCATCTGACTCGTCGCTGTTTAATCTCGTCATGGACGGGGCAAATGAGTCGGCCGAGCAGAATCGCCGCAAGCGTGAGTCGGTCGAGCGTGAGTTGTTCGACGCTCTGTGGGTGACTTTCCCGCTGTCGACGGCCGATTATGAAGCTATAGCCTCAGCGCTTGAATCGGAGGTCTATCCAGACTATTTCAAGCTGTTGATAATCAATGGAATCATGCTTGGTGCGCTGGAGTTCTACGATTCGCGCCGAGTGCAGCTCTTGGCCCGCGTGTACTATTCGGACCGCGAGAAGCTGGCGCCCATTGCACTTGTCGCTCAGCTTCTTATCCTATACATATACCGGAATCGCACGCTTGACAAGCAAGCCGTTGATGCGATAAAGCTAATGCCTGACAATCCGAAATGGCACTCCGACCTGAGGGAGGCTTTTCTGGAGCTCGTCAGGGCCAGAGACACCGAGCGCATCACTCGCAAGATGACTGAAGAGGTCATCCCGGAGATGATGAAGCTCCGCCCGGAACTGAACAGGAAGTTTAAGGATCTCAGCGAGATGGCTGATGCTGCTGAGATGGAGGAGAATCCGGAATGGCAGGAGATGCTCGAGAAGTCGGGCATAGCCGACAGGCTTAAGGAGTTGACAGAGATACAGCTTGAGGGGGGGGATGTGTTTATGTCTACGTTTGCCCATCTTAAGTCGTTCAGCTTCTTCAATGAGATAGCCAACTGGTTCTTGCCATTCCACTCTGACTATAGCCTGGTCAGCTCGATGCCTGATGAGCTGGCCGATGTAGCCCGACTGATCGAGAATACACCGGTATTCTGCAATAGCGATAAATATTCGTTCGTGCTCTCATTGCAGTCGATTCCACAGTCGCAGCGGGCGCTGATGAAGAGCCAGCTCAACGCTCAGCTCGACGGAATGCTTGAGATGCAGCGGGAAGCATTTGACGAGGCGCACTCATCACGCCGTTCGATAATGAATCGCTATGTACAGGATCTGTATCGTTTCTTTAAGTTATACAGCCGAAAAGGTGAGTTCCATGATCCTTTTGTGTCAGACCTTAACCTGGTGACAATTCCGGCGTTGCACGGACAGTTTCAGGGCTCCGACACCCTCAAGGCTATAGCGGAATTTTACTTCCGACACAAATACTTTGGCGATGCAACCGATATATTCAAGATAATTGAGGAAAATTCGCATCCTGACGGACAGCTTTTTGAGAAGATGGGCTACTGCTATGAGCGTACCGGCAACATCGACGAGGCGCTCCGATACTATGAGCAGGCAGAGCTGCTTGACGCTCAGAGCGTCTGGACCTTGCGCCACATAGCCCGGTGTTACCGCTTGCTCGGCCAGCCGGCAAAGGCTCTTGACTATTATCGCCGAGTGGCTGAGAAAGAGCAGGGTGGGGAGTCGCTTCAGACTGTCATCGCAATGGGCAATTGCTATCTTGACATGGCGAAATGGGAAGATGCCTCGAAGCTCTACTTCAAAGCGCGCTATCTTGATGAGAAGTCAAAGCGGGTCGTTCGGCCGCTCGCATGGGCGCTGCTGATGCAGAAGGATTTCAAGCGCGCGAAAGAGCTGTATGACGAAGTGCTCAAACTTAATCCTACGTCGGACGACTACCTGAACATGGGGCATCTAGCGCTCGCAACCCACGACCACGATAATGCCCTCAACTTCTACAAACTGAGCATCAGTGCCGGTGATGGACTGGTCGATACATTCTCCAATAAGCTGACTGCCGACACCGAAGCACTCGAAGCGATAGGTATTGATCCTGAAATTATCCCCCTTATACTTGACTCCGTAAATTATTCAGAAAGATGAAAAAAACGTATTTAGCGGCACTGTCGCTGTCGGCTATCGTCGCGGCATGTACAGGTGCCCACAACAAAGCTAATGACACTGACAATCAGTTTGAGACTGAAAATCTGAAGTATGAACATGTGGCTGTAGCATCCTACGGCACAGAGTGTATAGCCAAAATTGAGGTTGATTATCCGGTTGATAACGGGTCAGTCCTCGGCGATAGCGTCAGGGAGTGGATAGTGTCGGAGATTTCGCCTTACAAGACTTGGCTTGCCGAGATCATGGCCTCAAATCCGTCAGTAACGGTCAAAAACGGCCGCTCGATAATCGATGCGGTCGGAATGCATCTGCTTGACTCGGCGGTGATTGAGATCGATGATATGCAGACATATTTTGACAATCAGATGCCAGGCTACGAATATAACTACAAGTTTATCCGAGGCTATGAAGATGACAGTGTGCTGACCTATAATGGATTGACCTATATGTACACAGGGGGAGCTCATGGCATCAGTGCCAATGATAACACCTCATTTGACAAGGCGTCAGGCGCGAAAATGACTTGGGACAATATGTTCACTGCCGGCTACGAGGCGAAGCTCTTGCCTCTGATCAGACGCGGACTTATGACACAATACTTTGAAGTCGAGACTGAGCGGCAGCTCGCAGAAATGCTGCTGGTCAATGTCAGTCAACTTCCGCTCCCGTCTTCTGATCCGTACTATGAAGCTGACGGACTTAGATTTACATATCAGGAGTATGAGATAGCTCCGTATTCGGCCGGGATGCCGTCATGCGTGATTCCATACGCTGATTTGGCTGGAATATTGCACTGAACGTGAGGTCGGGACTCCGGTGCTCAGTCGTGGTGATAAGGCTCACCACGCAGGATGGTCATGGCTCGATAGATTTGCTCGATGAAGAAGAGTCGCACCATCTCATGGGAGAAAGTCATCCGTGACAACGAGAGGAGCGAGTCGGCCCGGTCATAGACGGCCTTGGAGAATCCGTAGGGTCCGCCGATGATAAACACCAGATTGCGTGAGACGGTATTCATCTTCTGCTGGATGAATGTCGAGAACTCGCGCGAGGTGAACTCCTTGCCCCGCTCATCAAGGATCACGACGTAGTCGCCCCCTTGCAGAGCGTTGAGGAATTGCTCGCCCTCGGCTGTTTTCTGCTGCTCTTCAGTCAGCTTGCGTGTATTTTTTATGTCAGGGAGGACTTTTATCTCGGTCGGGATATAGTGGCTCAGCCGATTGAGATAGAGGTCAGTGCCTTTTGATATATAATCAGCTGAGGTCTTGCCGATGACAAGTAGTTGAATTTTCATCTGCTCCGGTATTGGATTGCTTTGTGCAAAATCTTAAATTTGCACAAAATTAATCAAATCCTTAGAAATATGAAATCGCGTGAAGAGTTAATAGACGATTTGCTCACACTGGCGTTTGCCGAGGATGTCGGCGACGGCGACCATACCACACTTAGCACTATCCCTGCCGACGAGATGGGTTGCCAGCAACTTATCGTAAAGGAAGAGGGCATACTGGCCGGCGTGGATATCGCCCGAATGGTATTCAAGAAGTTTGACCCGGAGCTTAAGATGACTGTATTCATCGAGGATGGCAGCCATGTGAAGCCGGGTGACATTGCTTTCAAGGTTGAAGGCAAGGTGAGATCACTGCTTCAGACCGAACGAATCATGCTCAACATCATGCAGCGCATGAGCGGTATCGCTACTACCACTGCCAAATATCAGGAGCGCCTCAAAGGATTGAAAGCCAAGGTGCTCGATACACGCAAGACTACTCCCGGTATGCGTCTGCTGGAGAAAGAGGCTGTGAAAATCGGCGGTGGAGCCAATCACCGTATCGGCCTTTTTGACATGATCCTTATCAAGGATAATCATGTGGACTTCGCCGGCGGCATCAAGCAGGCTGTCAAGGCGGCAAAGGACTATCTGAAAGAGACAGGTCGAGACCTGAAGATCGAAATTGAAGTAAGAAACACCAAAGAGATAGAGCAGGCACTCGAGGCCGGCGCGGACCGCATCATGCTTGACAACTTTACCCCGGAGGCAACTGCCGAGGCTGTCAAACTGATTGGCGACCGCACTGAAATAGAGTCATCGGGCGGCATCACCATCGACACACTGAGAGCTTATGGCGAAGCAGGTGTCGACTTTATATCTGTCGGTGCGCTCACTCACTCGGTCAAGGGTCTTGACATGAGTTTCAAGAGTGTCATCTGAGCAGCTCTGCAAAGGAATTTATAACACGATCAGCCCTGCCGGCAAGTTTGTCGGCGGGGTTTGTTGTTGCTAATGCTATAACTTTCGCACCTGCACGGCGTCCGGCTTCAACACCCTGAAAAGAGTCCTCAAAGACGACGCACTCCCCGGGCTCGATGCCGAGCATGGAGGCGGCCTTTAGGTAACCCTCGGGTGAGGGCTTTGACTCGCTGACCATCGAGCCGGTAATTATGACGTCAAAGTAGTCCTTGAGTCGGGGCTGCTGACGCCAGAGATAGCTCATCTTCACGTTATCGCTGCTTGTGACAATAGCGCACTTTATCCCCTGGCGGTGGAGCTTGTCGAGATAGTCAAGCACGTGATCGAATAGGGGATAGGTCATATTCAACTCGTAGTCGTGGATCTTTTGAGTGACCTCTTTTCGTGTCTTCTCGTCGGGGAAATGTTGGGTGAGGATGTCGGTGAGGGTGGTGCCCTTTATGTCGTCGGCAAAAGTCGGAGCAAGGCCGTATTCGCGACCAATGCTCCCCCAGAAGTCCGAGTAGGCTCCTTCGCTGTCGATGATAACGCCGTCGAGGTCAAAAAGTGCTGCTTTCATTAGTGGTAGGTTACTTTGTCTTTAAATAGTCGGCCGGGATGGTCGAGGGGTTGCCGTCGCGCGTGGCCACATATTTGGGCGACATGATCTCAACGCCGGCTTCATTGAATACATCCTGAATGTTCTGATGCAGGTCGGAGTAGATTTCGCCCAGCTTGTCAGCATCTTTGATATATGCGTTGAGTTGGTAGCAGGGATAGTAGTCCTGAAGCTCGGTCTCGAGTACGAATGGCTTGGGATGTTCGAGTACCCCTTTGGTGAGTCTGGCTGCGTTGATGAGTAGCTGGTGGACCTGACGCCACGGCACATCGTAGCCGATGGTGACTGTCGTATGTATGATAAGGCCGTATTCGCGGGCTGATGAGCTGTAGTTGACAGTGTGTGATGACATTATGAATGAGTTCGGTATGGTCACGATCTCATTCTTGGGGGTGCGGAGTCGGGTCACGAAGGGGGTCTTTTCGATGACATTGCCAGTGGTGTCGTTGAGTTTTATGCGGTCGCCGATCTTGAACGGACGCATGTAGGTGATGACTAATCCTGAAATGATGTTGCCGATGACGGTGCTGGATCCGAGGGAGATGATAAGACCGACAAAGACTGAAATACCCTGAAAGACGCCTGAGTTGGAGCCGGGGAGATAGGGGTAGATCATGACGATCATGAAGACGTAGAGTAGGAAGCGTACAATATTGAATGTCGGGATGGCCCAGTCGGGATAGAATCCGGAGATTTTCAGTCGCTCATAGGCTATCTCTTTGGCGATATAGTGGATGCCTTTGATGAGATATTTGATGCAGTACCAGATGACTACGATCATAAAAAGGTTGGGGATATAGTCGATGATAGAGGCCAGTACCATTTTGATAGGCTCAAGAATATAGCGGAGGATAGTCCGGGCAAGTTTCTCGGTCGGGGGGAAGATGGCAAACAGAAGCGGGACACTGAGCATCAGCTGGAAGAGTAGCACCAGATAGCGGAGTATGTTGCTGCCGAAGATCAGGATTCGGCACTGCTGTCGGGCGTTAAGCAATTCATAGTCACGGATAAACAGAGGCTTGAGCTTGTGCTGCTTGAAATGGATGATATGCTTGCGGAGTTTGCGGAACAGATAGTTGGTAAGCTTGAACAGCAGATACTGCGCGACTATGACAAGGATGAACAGAACGGCACGCTTAACTATCTTGAGGAGGCTGTTTTCGCTTTTGAGCTTCAGGATCTCGTCAGAAAGGATTGTGACGTATTGGCCAGCGAGCTCACGGCGGGTGGTGTTCTGCCAGAGAGCATCCTTGTCAGTGACGCTGGCGATCACTTTCTTGCCGTACATGATGTCGACAAACCCGTCGTAGTCAATCGCATAGACAGTGTCGCGGTGAAGGGTGGCCGACTTGCCGATTTTAACTACGACCTCGGCTGTCGTTGCTGCGCGGTCGGCAGCTGAGTAGCCGCCTCGATCAGCATATAGGGTAAAGAGTGTGTCGCCGCTGACTATGACCGGCACGCCGGGAGTCAGGCTGCGAAGCGAGTCGATGCTCCGACGCTGCTCTGCCAGCTTGATAGAGTCGGCTTTCTCAGATTTCTGTCGGACATTGTCGAGCTCGGAGCGGAGCATGATTTCATTGAGTTTCATGTCCTGAAGTTCGAGCATTATCTGCTGCATTTTGACTGAGTCGCGTCGATAGCGTTCCAGCAGGTCGAGGGTGTCGGCTGACTCAGTTGCGACGCTTTTGTCAGAGTTGTCGTCAAAGACATCATGGATGAATTCCTCAGCCTTCCCAAGGAGCTGGGCGGAAGCGTCAAATGTCGGTAGGATTAAAGCTACTGCGAGGAGCAGATAAGATATGTATCGCTTCATGATTGGTCTTTCGATATATCAGTCACAAAGATATATAAAAAGGTTGTTAATCGCGAATCAAATTGGGCTCAATCGTCAGAACTTTTTAGACCGCTTACACATTATATAATATATATAATCCATTCATCATATAATATATATAATCCATTCATCAATGTCAAATATCGCTATAAAATCATCACCAAATAAATCAGTGTCAGGGGCTGACTCTCCGACTTCACTTGGCGAGCAGCCTATCGGACGGTTGCTTGTAAAATACTCCGTACCGGCCATCATAGCGAGTGTGGCCACTTCGCTCTATAACATTATTGACAGTATTTTTATCGGCCGCGGAGTAGGTGCGATGGCGATTGCCGGACTGGCGATTACTTTTCCGCTGATGAACCTCGTAGCGGCCTTCTGCATGCTGATAGCTGTCGGGGGCGCAACTATCTCATCAATATTTCTCGGCCAGAAGAATCTGCGCAGTGCGACAGATGTGGCGAATAATGTGCTCATATTATGCCTTATAAATGCACTGATATTCGGCGGACTTACGCTGATATTCCTTGATCCGATACTCTACTTCTTCGGGGCTACAGACGAGACGATACCATACGCTCATGAGTTTATGCAGATCATACTCTACGGCACACCGATCAGCTATGTGTTTATTGGTCTCAACTACCTGATGCGTGCTACCGGCTATCCGAAAAAGGCCATGATATCGGCGTTGATCTCAGTCGTGGTCAATGTGATATTTGCTCCGCTATTCATTTTTGAGTTCGATTGGGGCATCAAGGGGGCTGCGGCTGCGACAGTTTGCGGTCAGTCGGTCGCCTTCTTTTGGGTGCTGATCCACTTCCTGAATAAAAACAGCTACGTCCACTTTGTCAAGGGAAATTCATGGCTACAGGGGCATATCGTCAAGCGAATCTACGCTATTGGTATGTCGCCGTTCCTGATGAATGTCTGCGCCTGTGTGGTCGTGATCTTTATCAACAAGTCGCTTCTGAGTGTCGGAGGCGATGACGGCAATCTCGCTGTCGGAGCTTATGGCATACTGAATCGTACGGCTATGTTTTTCGTAATGATAGTCTTCGGTGTCACGCAGGGTATGCAGCCTATCTTGGGCTACAACTTTGGCGCCGGCAATGTAGAGCGAGTAAAGCGTACGCTCTACAAGGGTCTGATTATCGGTGGCACTATCACGTCGGTCGGATGCCTTGTGACTCAGCTATTTCCGTCGCAGGTGGCAGAATTGTTTACGGTTGAGCCGGCGCTTATCGAGATGTCACGCCGAGCCATCAGGATATTCTTCCTGGCATTCCCGGTAGTAGGGTGTCAGATTATCATTCAGAACTTCTTCCAGTCGATTGGCAAGCCTAAGGTTTCGATATTCCTGTCGCTGACACGTCAGCTGATATTTCTGCTCCCCTTCCTGTGGATTCTTCCGCCTATGATGGGTATCGAGGGAGTCTGGGCGAGCATGTGTTCGAGCGATTTCCTGGCCTTCGTGGTTGCGGTGATTACGGCGATAATCATTTTCAAGCGTTCATTTAAGAAGGCGGCGTGATGCCTGTCGGGGCGGAGGATTTGATTATGTGCGGAAAAGGAACTAACTTTGTAATATGTCAACGGAATTACAGATAAGAGTTGAGCCACACATCGCTTACGTGCCTGAGCAGCTCTTGAAGCATATATGCGCGACTCTCGGGATCGCTCCCGAGGAAGTCACTGAATATCGGATCGTAAAGCGCTCCATTGATGCTCGCCAGCGACGCGTCATGGTCAATCTTACGGTCAAGGTGTTTATCGGAGAGAGAGCACCGCAAAATCTGATGTACACTCCTCCCGTCTATCATGATGTAACCGACTCTGAGCGTCAGGCTATAGTGGTTGGAGCGGGTCCTGCAGGACTATTTTGCGCTCTGCGTCTTCTTGAATTGGGCATCCGTCCGATCGTGCTTGAGCGCGGTAAGGATGTCGACGAGCGACGCAAAGATATGGCTCGAATCGCGCGGGAGAATGTCGTTGATCCTGACTCCAACTATTGCTTTGGTGAGGGTGGGGCCGGCGCATACTCGGATGGCAAACTCTATACCCGCAGCAAGAAGCGTGGCTCTGTTGACAAGATTCTCGGAGTGTTTCATGCGCATGGAGCCTCTGACGATATCCTCATAGATGCACATCCGCATATCGGGACCGACCGCTTGCCCGAAGTCATCAAGGAGATTCGCCAGACGATATTGAGACATGGAGGCAATGTCGAGTTCGGCTCAAGAGTCGAGAAGCTGATAGTCAGCTCCGGACGCGTCTCCGGCGTAGTAGACAATCATGGCCGCGAGTATCTCGGACCTGTCGTACTTGCCACGGGCCACTCGGCGCGCGACGTCTATCAGATGCTGCAAGACTCGGGAATTAAGATAGAGGCTAAAGGGATAGCTGTCGGTGTCAGACTGGAGCACCCACAGAATCTGATTGACTGCATACAGTATCACTCGCCGAAGGGGCGCGGCCGCTATCTCCCGGCTGCCGAGTATTCGATGCTGACACGTGTCGACGGCCGAGGAGTCTACTCATTCTGTATGTGTCCCGGCGGATTTATCATTCCGGCTGCCAGCGGCCCGGGTCAGCAGGTGGTCAACGGCATGTCGCCTTCTAATCGCGGGACACGCTGGTCTAACTCCGGCATGGTGGTCGAGGTCCTGCCTGAAGATCTGACTGAATTTGATGAGTATGGCGACCTCAAGGTGATGAAATTTCAGGAGTCGATCGAAAAGGCTTTCTATGAGGAGAGCGGCAAAACTCACAATGCACCGGCACAACGTATGGAGGACTTCGTCAATCGCCGTGCGTCAAAGGATCTCCCTCCGACATCGTATGCGCCGGGGATACATCCTGCGCGTATGGACAAGCTGCTGCCCGAGAGAATATCATCGCGCCTGATTGAAGGCTTTAAGGAGTTTGGCCGAAAATCGCGAGGATTCCTGACTAATGAGGCTGTGCTGATAGGTGCGGAAACCCGCACATCGGCTCCCGTGAGAGTACCACGTGACTCTGAGACGCTTCAGCATGTGGAGATAGCCGGGCTGTTCCCGTGTGGCGAAGGTGCAGGTTACGCCGGAGGCATTGTGTCGGCAGCCATTGATGGCGAACGATGCGCCGATGCTGTGGCCAACTATTTCACTGACAATAATTAAGGGTCTGTTGTAAGGGTCAGAAGTTGATGCCGATGCGTATGCAGGCGGCCTGCATGTCGTGTATCGGTATCGTCACTCCCTCCGGGTTGGTATAGTCATTGAGCTTGGTGTAGTTGTAGGAGAGGATGAGATGCGATGAGAAAGTCTGACCCTTAGCGAGAGTCACGCCGACGCCGACGGAGGCGAAAGGTGTGTTCTGGCTCGGTGCTGTCTCAACTTTTGTAAACGCGACGCCTCCGCGCAACTCGAGGAAGCAGAGTCGGGGAGTGGGTGAGAAGTCAGTGCGGAAGATGGCATAGAGCGGATAGGTCGTGGAGCTCTTGCTGACCGTGATGTCGATACCCGTTCCGGCTCCGGCGAAGCGCACGTAGGGCCCGCGATAGCCGAAGTAGGCGTTTAGATCGATTGCGCTCATGTCGTGGCCGGTCATATCGATCGCGCTTCCGGCATCGACGCCCCAGCTGAAAGCGGGCTTGCTTGTTTTGGGCAGAATGTCGGCGACGGTCAGCGACGAAGCGTCGGTAGACGGTTTTTCGGAGGTCTCTGCGGATGCCATGAGCGATCCGACGGCGAGGGCTATGAGTGCAAGACGTAGTTTCATTTTGTCATCTCGAGTTGTAGACAACACCAGTCATTGAGTTCGCGCTGCGATTTGATATCAAGTCCGAGAGAGGCCGCTTTTTCTGCAAGTACGGGTACATCCGAAGTGTAAAAACCGCTGAGGAACAGCATGCTGCCCTGGTGTAGGACGCTCGCGTAGCTCTCCATGTCGGCCAGGATGATGTTGCGGTTGATGTTGGCAAGCATTATGTCGACTTTGGGCATATCGGCAAGGAGCGCAGCGTCGCCGAGCTTCACGTCGATTTCGGGATGGCCGTTGGTGGCTACATTTTCCACGGCGTTGATATGCGCCATCGGATCAATCTCGATAGCGTAGACGGGCGATGCGCCGCGCATGGCTGCAAGGATGGCGAGGATGCCTGTCCCGGTGCCCATGTCAAGCAGTGAGCGGCCGTTGAGGTCGAGCTCCAGGAGATGGCCGATGATGAGCGAGGTGGTGGAGTGGTGGCCTGTGCCGAACGCCATCTTGGGGTCGATGACGATATCATAGTCGCATTTCGGAAATCCGGTGTGGAAAGAGCTGTGGATGACGCATCTGTTGCCTCCGATTACTATAGGCTGGAAATAGTTTTTCTCCCACTCGTGGTTCCAGTCTTGTCCTTCGACGAGTTCATGCTCGAATGTCAGACTGACATCGTCGAGGGGGAATATCTCTGTCACACGAGCGAAAGCGGCTTCATCGAAAAGCTCGGAGCGTATATATGCAGTCAGGCCGCAGTCCTCAGCTACGAAGCTTTCATAACCTTCATCAGCAAGGAGTGCGGCGAGTATGTCGGTAGCGACCTCAGTACAGGGGTCGACTTTGATGGTAACTTTGCGGTAATCGTTCATACTTGCAAAGTTAAAATAAATTTACTGATTTGCCAACGCTATTTGGTGCGGAATTGATTGACGATGTCCTTGACCTGACGAATAATCTGCAGAGCGCGTGAGCCATAATTGGCCAGGGAGATTATTTTTGATAGTCCGTCGCTGAGTCTTGAGGTGAGGTCATCTGATTTAACGGCGTTGCCGGTGACATTGCCTGATGCGATCTGAGAATAGACTGTAGTCATCTGCTCGAGGGTCATCTCCTGCTTGATGGCGTTGATGGCACGGCGCTGAGCGAGCTCTTCGAGGGTGTAACCTTTCCAAGGTGTAGCCTTAGTCATTTTTTCGCGTTTCATTTTGAGAAGTCTTTAGGTTCGTCGATAATAAGGCGGGAGATAAGGCGCGCGAGGGGGTTGCCGATAAGCTGATGTCTGAATCTGACTACGAGTATGATCACGATCAAGTAGAGTCCTGCTACAATCAGGTAAGCCCAGCCTGGCTCCATGATTTCTGACAGGAAGTGGACGATGCCGACTGCTATGAATCCCATGCAACAGATGCCAAGTAGGAAGATCAGCATAGCAAACAGAATGTTTTCAAACAGTATCGTAAGCTTTTCGGTAGCCATCAGTTTTGCATTCTCGACTTTAAGTCGGAGAAGCCGTTTGGCCAGGTGTGACATAAGTGATATATTGTTTCCTTCCATGGCGGAGTTGCGTGATAAATAGTTGAAAGTCAGATTTGAAAAACACCGGAGCAGTGGGCCTCATGACTGCTCATCTGTCAGGCTCAGCGCTCCGGATTTATAGGATTTTAATATCTTTCGGCAAGGGCGATTTCCTCGGCGATCTCATCAACGAGGCGATCTACCTCCTGCTCAGCTTTGTTTTTGCAAAGGCCGTATTTGCGGCAGAGGTCTTTGATCTGTGCACGTGTTTCGTTACCTTTTTTGGGGGCGAGAAGAAGGGCTGCAATAGCACCGGCGGCTGCTCCGCCGATAAATGCTGCGAAAATAGCTTTATTCATGGTGGTATAGTATTTTAAAGTTAATTGTTAAGTTCGGCTTCAATTCTGTCAACGAGTTCTTCGACATTGCCTTTAGCTGCAAGACCTTTGCGGCGAACGAACTGACGGATGCGGTCACGTGTTTCAGTGCCTTTTTCGGGGGCGAAGAGGAGGCCGAGTGAAGCGCCTACTGCGGCGCCGGCTAATGCTGCGATTGCGATGTTAATGCATTTCATAACTGTGTGTTTTTGTAGGTTATTATATCATTTTCTTTACTTATCAAACAATCACGGGCGACGGAAAGTTCATGAGGAAGAAAATATGTATATTTGTAGTATGGAAATACTGTATCTCATAATAGCGTTTCTCGGGATAGTCGTCTTGAGCTATTTCCGCTTAAAGTGGCCAAAGATAAAAGGAGAATTGGGCGAGAAAGGTGTCGAGTTCTATCTTTCATTTTTGGATAAGGACAGATATACAGTCCTGAACGATCTGATTTATAGAAATGACAATTGCTCTACGCAAATAGATCATGTCGTAGTCTCCAGGCGTGGCGTCTTCGTCATCGAGACCAAGAACTATAAAGGGAGAATTTATGGCTCGGCCGGCAAGGACTATTGGACTCATGTCATCGGATGGAATAAGTACACGCTATACAATCCGATGTTTCAGAACGAGAATCATATCAGATTTCTGATACGAAAATTTCCTTACCTCCGGCGGTATCGTGATAGCATACATTCGATAGTTGTCTTTCTCAATGCCGAGCAACTAAAGCTCTCGGGGGATTGCGATAGCGTGGTGAGGCTTTGCAGGTTGAACTATTACATAACGTCGTTCCGTCGTGACGTCCTGACTGATGAGGAGTGTTCGCAAATAATCGGGATGCTGAGCGATGAGCAGTGGGACGATCCGGATGCACATCGGAAGCATCGGCAGAACGTCCGCGCAGCCATCAACGACTATGAGAGGAAGCTGAGTGAGAGGATATGTCCGCGTTGCGGAGGCCAGTTGGTTAGCCGCAAAGGTCGCTACGGCACATTCCTCGGCTGCTCCAACTACCCCAACTGCAAATACACCCACTGAAGCTGGCAGGGTAGCAGGGGTGGTTGCTTATGTGGGGAAAGTTTTGTATCTTTGTAAGATGTCTTTTTGAAAACACACATTAGATTATATAGAAGCAATGTCAGATAATTCAATTATAGTAAAGGGTGCGCGGGTCAACAATCTGAAGAATGTTGACGTCGAGCTGCCCAGAGATAAATTCATCGTAATCACCGGACTGTCGGGCTCCGGCAAGTCGTCACTTGCCTTTGATACGCTCTATGCCGAGGGGCAGCGCCGCTATGTGGAGAGCCTTTCGAGCTATGCGCGCCAGTTTGTCGGCAAGATGGCTAAGCCTGAGGTGGACTTTATCAAAGGTCTTCCGCCGGCTATCGCCATCGAGCAGAAGGTCACTACCCGCAATCCGCGAAGCACTGTAGGTACGTCTACGGAGATCTATGACTACCTGCGACTATTGTTCGGCCGTATCGGTCGCACGATTTCGCCGGTGACGGGTGAGGAGGTGAAGCGTAACACGGTCGAGGATGTGATGGCGGTTGCCAACCGATATCCCGAGGGGACAAGAATCGTTGTGGCCGCTCCCGTTTGTGTTCCCGAAGGGCGAGAGCTTGCTGCCCAGCTTGACATTTTCAAGAAGGAGGGGTACAGCCGACTGATGTGTGGCGGAGAGTTCCTGGAGATAGACGATGTAATACAGTCAGGCGGAGAGGCCGACGGGCTTTTTCTGGTCATAGACCGCTTGATGGTCAGCGCTGATGCCGACGAGCAGAGCCGACTTGCTGATTCGGCCGAAACAGCCTTCTTTGAGGGGCACGATGCAATGCGCCTATCTGTCTGGGAGACTGACGGAACGATATCCGACTTTGACTTCTCGAAGCGATTTGAAGCTGACGGAATAAAGTTTATGGAGCCGAATGAGCAGATGTTCAATTTCAATAACCCGTATGGAGCATGTCCCAAATGCGAGGGTTTCGGCAAGACGATGGGTATTGATGAGGATCTGGTCATCCCCAATAAAGCGCTTTCGGTCTATGAGGACTGTGTCACATGCTGGAAAGGGGAGAAGATGGGCGAGTGGAAGCGGATGTTCACCCGACATGCCTCACGCAAGAATTTCCCGATACATCGTCCATACTGTGATCTGACTCAGGAGCAGCGCGATTTCCTCTGGCATGGAGACTCTGAGTTTCCGGGTATAGATGGTTTCTTCAAGATGGTCGAGGAGAATCTGTATAAGATTCAGTATCGCGTCATGCTTGCCCGATATCGTGGCAAAACGATCTGTCCGGAGTGTCACGGCCATCGCCTGCGTCCTGAGGCAATGTATGTCAAGGTCGCCGGTCGGACGATATCAGACCTGGTAGTGATGCCTGTACGAGACCTTCTCAAGTGGTTTGAGGAGTTGACTCTCGACGAGCGTGACTCGGCTATTGCCGGGCGACTGCTGACTGAGATTCGCAATCGTCTGGGCTATATGGTCAATGTCGGAC
>JAAVFS010000082.1 GCA_014800605.1 Bacteroidales bacterium
AATACGAGTCAACAAAGCAAGGCTAACGCCGCTTAAATAAAACACAGCCGTCTCTTACGCTGTCAGTCGTAAGATGAAGATAGCGCAGGAGACGGTTACACACGGGAATAGCTCAGTCGGTAGAGCACTGGTCTCCAAAACCAGGTGTCGGGAGTTCGAGCCTCTCTTCCCGTGCTAATTTTACGAAAGATGAAATTCAAACTACTCACGAATATAGAGGAGTCTTACATCGAACTGAAGGATAAGACTTCTTGGCCTACCAAAACGCAGCTTGTGAAAAGCGCCCTTATCGTCATGCTTGCTTCCGTAATTATCGCTGTGATAATCTTTGGCATGGATAAGGTGATAGATAAGATCATGCATCTTCTCTATTTTGGTAAATTCTGATTGTAACCTCTCTAAGTGGTAAAGAAGACAATGGCTGAAAATAGAAAAGCTTGGTACGTGCTGCGTGCCATCTCAGGTAAAGAAGCTAAGGTTAAGGAAGTGCTCGAAGCCTCGATGCGCAACACTGATCTTGGCAATTATCTGTTTCAGGTTTTGATTCCCACTGAGAAGGTTATGACTGTACGTAATGGTAAGAAGGTTGTCAAAGAACGCAACCTTTACAGCGGTTATGTATTTATTGAGGCTGACCTTCAGGGAGAGGTAGTACATGAGCTTCGCAACACAACAAATGTGATCGACTTCCTCAAAGGACGTGGCAAGGACGCTAAGCCGGAGCCATTGCGTGAGAGTGAAGTGATGCGTATGCTCGGTATGGCCGACGACATCAATGAGTCTGCTGAGGATGAAGTGAATGACTACATCGTAGGTGAAACTGTCAAGGTAACCTTCGGACCGTTCAATGGATTCAACGGTGAGATCACTGAGGTCTATCCCGAGAAGAAGAAACTCAAGGTTATGGTCAAGATCTTCGGACGCGGAACGCCTCTGGAGCTCGAAAATTCGCAGGTAGAAAGAGAGTGATTCAAGCGTGGTTACGAACGCAAGAGGAGCTCAAACAAAACAATAACTGTTTTTATTAAAGATTAAAAAAATGGCTAAAGAAATTGCTGGACAGATCAAATTGCAGATTAAAGGCGGAGCCGCTAACCCCTCGCCACCCGTAGGACCCGCACTGGGCTCAAAGGGTATCAACATCATGGAATTTTGCAAGCAATTCAATGCCCGCACCCAGGACAAGGCAGGTAAGGTTCTTCCTGTAGTAATCACTTACTACACTGACAAGAGCTTCGACTTCATTGTCAAGACTCCCCCGGTAGCAATCCAGCTTCTCGAGGCAACAAAGCTCAAGAGTGGATCTGCGCAGCCTAACCGTAAGAAGGTAGCTGAAATCACCTGGGATCAGGTAAAGGCAATTGCTGAAGACAAGATGCCCGATTTGAACTGTTTTACTGTAGAGTCAGCCATGCGTATGGTTGCCGGCACAGCAAGAAGCATGGGTATCACCGTAAAAGGAGCGTTCCCCGAAAATAACTAATAAACTTCAATTGAAATGGGTAAACTTACAAAGAATCAAAAGTTAGCTTTAGAGAAGATTGAAGCAGGGAAAAGCTATTCTCTCGGCGAAGCCGCTGAGAAGGTAAAGGAAATCACCTATACCAAGTTTGATGCCTCGCTTGACATTGATGTGCGTCTTGGCGTAGATCCTCGTAAGGCTAATCAGATGGTACGTGGCGTCGTAACACTGCCCCACGGAACCGGAAAGACTGTACGTGTCCTCGTGCTCTGCTCACCTGATGCAGAAGCAGCAGCTAAGGCTGCCGGAGCAGACTATGTAGGTCTTGATGAATATATTGAAAAGATTAAAGGCGGATGGACCGATATCGACGTTATCATCACCCAGCCTGCTATCATGGGTAAGATCGGTGCCCTGGGCCGTGTGCTCGGTCCCCGTGGCCTGATGCCTAACCCCAAGAGCGGCACAGTGACTGTCGATGTTGCGAAGGCTGTAGAAGAAGTTAAGAAAGGTAAGATCGACTTCAAGGTTGACAAGAACGGTATCGTTCACTCATCAATCGGCAAGATGTCGTTCACACCCGAGCAGATGAGAGATAACGCGAAGGAGTTTATCAACACTCTCATCAAACTCAAACCTGCTTCTGCCAAGGGTACATACATTAAGAGCATTTATCTTTCGAGCACCATGAGCCCCGGCGTTAAAGTCGACTCAAAGAGTATTGACGAATAATTAAAAACCGTAGACAATGAAAAAGGAAGATAAAGCAATTATCATAGATCAGATAGCTGACACCCTCAAAGCCTACAACTGCTTCTACCTTGCAGAAACAACCGGCCTGGACGCTGCACAGACAAGCGAACTCCGCGCTGCTTGCTTCAAGGAGGATATCAAGCTGATGGTTGTGAAGAACACACTTCTTCACAAGGCTCTTGAGAGTATGGAAGGCGACTTTACCGAACTCTACGGTGCCCTCAAAGGCTCGACCTCACTTCTGTGCTCAAACGTAGGTAACGCACCTGCGAAGCTCCTGAAGAAGATGATCAAGAAGGATCAGCCTCTTCCCCGCTTCAAGGCAGCCTACGTGGAAGAGACCGTATATGTAGGTGAAGGCCAGCTCGAGACTCTGTCTAACATCAAGAGCAAGAACGAGCTTATCGCCGATGTCATCGCTCTTCTGCAGTCGCCTGCGAAGAATGTTGTTTCAGCCCTCCAGAGTGGTGCTACAACTATCCATGGCGTCTTAGAGACACTTTCCAAGAGGGAAGACTAAACAAACTATTCAACAGTAAATTCAAATCAAAAAAATCATACAAAAATGGCAGATTTAAAAGCTTTTGCAGAACAACTTGTTAACCTTACCGTAAAGGAAGTAAACGAACTTGCTCAGATCCTCAAGGACGAGTATGGTATTGAACCTGCTGCTGCAGCTGTAGCAGTAGCTGCTGGTCCCGCTGCAGGTGCACCCGCCGCTGAGGAGAAGACCTCATTCGACGTAGTGCTCAAGGCTGCCGGTGCCAACAAGCTCCAGGTAGTAAAATCAGTTAAGGAACTGACCGGTCTTGGCCTTAAGGAGGCTAAAGAACTCGTTGACGGCGCTCCCTCAGTAATCAAAGAAGGTCTTGCTAAGGCCGACGCTGAGGCTCTCAAGAAGTCTCTCGAAGAGGCTGGTGCCGAAGTCGAACTGAAATAATATTGCCTGTAACTCAGGCGATTAGGTTAAGAATCCTCTCATCGGATGATTCTTAACCTTTTTGTGTATTATTCACAAATCCTGCTTCCGATAGCAACAATTTCAAAATCGACACTCTTAATATTCAGATGCTGAAAAGGCCTGTCTTGGTGGTATGTGACAATCGGATCGGAGTCGATGACTCTAAGGGCGATTGCCGGCTCACTGAGGTATGGACTCTTCGGCGCTGATTGTCGGAGGATATACGAGACTAAGATTAATAAGCCAATCAGAGCGTCGGAGCAGATCATATTCCGGTTTTATTGAGTTCCTCTCACCCTAACCAATTATTTAATGTCAGTTACAACAGCAAAACCCCGCCAAAACTTCGCGTCGGTAAAGAATCCGCTTCCTTACCCCGATTTCCTTGAGGTGCAATTGAAATCGTTCAGAGATTTCCTACAGCTTGACACTCCTCCGGAGAAACGTAATAATGAGGGTCTTTACAAGGTATTCTCAGAGAACTTCCCAGTTGCTGATACCCGCAATAACTTCGTTCTGGAATTCCTCGACTATTATATCGATCCGCCGCGCTACACCATCGACGAATGTCTGGAGCGTGGACTCACATATAGTGTGCCTCTGAAGGCTAAACTGAAGCTTTTCTGTACCGATCCCGACCACGAAGATTTCGATACCGTCATCCAGGATGTATATCTTGGAGCAATCCCTTATATGACCGACAAGGGTACGTTTGTCATCAATGGTGCCGAGCGTGTCGTCGTGTCACAGCTTCATCGTTCGCCGGGTGTCTTCTTCGGACAGAGCACTCACGCCAATGGCACGAAGCTCTACTCTGCGCGTATCATTCCTTTCCGCGGTTCTTGGATTGAATTTGCTACCGACATCAATAATGTGATGTATGCTTATATCGACCGTAAGAAGAAATTGCCCGTGACCACTCTGTTGCGTGCTATCGGTCTGGAAAGCGATAAGGACATCATTGAGATCTTCGGCCTTGCCGAGGAGATCAAGGTGACAGAGGCTAATCTTAAGAAGGCCCTCGGTCGCAAGCTCGCTGCACGTGTGCTCCACTCATGGGTGGAGGACTTCGCAGATGAAGATACCGGCGAGGTAAGCTCAATCGAGCGTAATGATGTCGTGATCGATCGTGAGGTCGTACTCGAAGAGCATCATATTCAGGATATCCTCGACTCTGGCGTCGAGACTATCCTCCTGCACAAGGAAGACCCCAACTCTACTGACTACTCTATCATCTTCAATACTCTTCAGAAGGATACGAGTAATTCTGAGAAGGAGGCTATCCAGTATATCTATCGCCAGCTGCGTAACGCCGAGCCACCGGACGATGCAAGTGCACGCGAGGTGATCACTAACCTTTTCTTCAGCGAAAAGCGTTATGACCTTGGCGATGTAGGCCGTTACAGCATCAATAAGAAACTCAACCTTGACACTCCTGAGGAGATCAAGGTCCTGACCAAGGAAGATATCATCGCGATCATCAAGTATCTAATCGAGCTTATCAACTCTAAGACTGATGTCGACGATATCGACCACCTGTCAAACCGCCGCGTGCGTACTGTGGGCGAGCAGCTCTACAATCAGTTCAACATCGGCCTTGCCCGAATGAGCCGTACGATCCGCGAGCGCATGAATGTGCGTGATAATGAGGTGTTCAATCCCACCGACCTTATCAACGCCAAGACAATTTCATCGGTAATCAACACGTTCTTCGGCACTAACGCTCTGTCGCAGTTCATGGACCAGACCAACCCGCTTGCCGAGATCACTCACAAGCGCCGTATGTCGGCCCTGGGTCCCGGCGGTCTTTCTCGCGAGCGCGCCGGCTTCGAAGTGCGTGACGTACACTATACTCACTATGGCCGTCTCTGTCCTATCGAGACTCCTGAAGGCCCGAACATCGGTCTGATCTCCTCGCTCTGCGTGTATGCCAAGATCAATGACCTCGGCTTCATCGAGACTCCTTACCGTGAGGTAAAAGATGGTAAGGTAAACCTCAACAATAATGAAGTGGTTTATATGACCG
>JAAVFS010000083.1 GCA_014800605.1 Bacteroidales bacterium
TCGGAGTGTTTGCAGCACTGACCCGTTTTGCCGGATTCAAGTATGACAATCCGCTTTCAGAGGGTACCGTTCAGTTGCTCGGTGTCGGGATGTATGTCTTGCTGATCGCCTATCTCTGGTGGGACAGCTGTCGTGCGAAAGACCTTGATAAGTGATCTCGCCGATCCATCGCAACATCCTCGCATTAGCCATCCCGTCAATCATCGCCAACATTACTACCCCGCTGATGGGGTTGGTCGATACGGTGGTGACGGGACATCTCGGTAATGAGATCTTCATCGCCTCCATAGCTGTTGCCGGCAGTCTGTTTAATCTGCTATACTGGCCCATGGGATTTCTGCGAATGGGTACGAGCGGCTTGACGGCTCAGGCTTTCGGACGTTCGGATCAGAGGGAACAGGCTGACAGCCTCTATCGCGGGCTGGTGTGTTCGCTTGCTACAGCTCTGTTGATTCTGCTACTGCAGCGGCCTCTCCTCAATCTGCTCCTCGACTTTATCAGCGGAAGCCCGGAGACTGACAGGTACGTCCGTGGCTATTTCGAAATTGTCGTGTGGGGAGCACCCGCCGTGCTCTCTACCATGGCTATGACCGGCTGGCTTGTTGGGATGCACTCTGCCAAGAAGCAGATGGTGGTGTCGATTATTATTAATGTCGTCAATATAGCCATATCCCCTCTACTCGCTTTCTACTTCGAGATGGGAATCCGCGGAGTAGCCTGCGGCACCCTGATCGCGCAGTGGACAGGAGCATTGGTAGGGATTATCTTCTGCATCCGTATGGTGCATGTTCGGATCGAGCGCAATACATTTTCTGCCGGGTCTATAATGCGATATTTCAAGATCAACAGTGATATATTTTTCCGAACCCTCTGTCTGATAGCCGTAACGCTCTGGTTTACGCGCGAAGGAGCCCGGCAGGGTGAACTGATGCTATCGGTCAACGCGCTGCTGATGCAGTTTTTTGTTCTCTTCAGCTATATGACCGATGGATTTGCCTATGCTGCTGAGGCTGAGGTGGGTCGCTTGACCGGCGCCGGGTCGGCCGACAGCCTCCGCTATTGCGTGCGTCTGCTGATGCGTTGGGGGTTCGTGCTTGCCGCTGTGTTCAGCCTGACTTACTTCCTTTTGGGTGGTATCTTCCTGGAGTTGCTGACGGATCAGGCGGGAGTCGTGGCTGCTGCAAAGGACTATCTACCCTGGGCATGCACTGTGCCGCTTGCCGGGTTTATGGCATTCACATGGGACGGTGTGTTTATCGGAGCGACTATGACACGACAGATGCTTGTGACGATGATTATCTCTATGGGCGTGTTTTTTGCCGTGTTCTTTCTGGCAACGGGGTGCATGGGCAATCATGGCTTGTGGCTCGCATTTACCTTATATCTTCTGACCCGTGGACTGATGCAGTGGACGCTCTGGTATAGAAGATATAATGCGTAATTATCCTATTTTATGGAAAATTAGCACTTTTAGACTCTCAGTCGGGGGCAATTATAAATAAAAATTTGTATCTTTGGGGAAGTAAATCTCACTCTTACTGTATAATATCATGGAACGTACACTTGTTTTAATCAAACCTTCCGGCGTAATTCGCTGTCTTATAGGTGATGTCATTGCAAGATTTCAGCATAAGGGTCTGAAAATTGCCGGTCTGAAGATGATGCAGCTTGACGAGGCTATCCTTCGCGAGCATTATGCGCATCTCGTAGAGAAACCTTTCTTCCCTTTGATTCTAGTGTCTATGACACGCACTCCGGTCATAGCAATGGTGCTCGAAGGGGTAGATGCAGTGGAGGTCGTCAGAGGAATGACCGGATCTACTAATGGTAGGAAGGCGGCTCCCGGTACGATTCGTGGTGATTACAGTATGAGTGGTCAGGAAAATATAATTCATGCATCCGACTCGCATGAGAATGCGGAAATTGAAATCCGCCGCTTCTTCAAGCCCGAGGAGGTGTTTAACTATACTGATGATTTGATGAAGTATCTTTACGCTCCTGACGAAGTCTGATTCGTCGCGGGAGCGCCGAGAGGCAAATCTGTCGAAAATCTACATAAACCAATGCATTTAAAATATCTCAGTCTTTCACTATTAATCGCAGGAGCCGGCACTCTCTTCAGTGCCGGGGCGAAAACTTATCGTGTCCCGACGGAGCACACTCAGACCCATATCGAGATGCTCGCTGCTCAGGATCAGATGAGCACGCAGATCAGCGTCGAGGAGACACAGCAATTTCTTGACAACTTATTCCAGGACGAAGAGGAGCCAGAGCTCGATATCTATACCGAGGGTTGGGACTGCAAGCTCGTCAATGCCTATAAGAATGCAGTCGTACCGCAGAGTCAGGACATAGATGTAAGCAACTATGTGATGCCTCATAACGGCTACATCACGTCACCTTACGGCTACCGAAAGCGTTTCCGCAGAATGCACAAGGGCGTCGATATTAAGGTGTATATCGGCGATACTATCCGCTCGGCCTTCAATGGCAAGGTGCGCCTGACCAACTATGAGCGTCGCGGATATGGATATTACGTCATCATACGCCATGAAAATGGACTTGAGACTGTCTATGGACACCTTTCAGAGTTTCTTGTGAAGCCTGACCAGTATGTCAAGGCGGGTGATCCGATCGCACTTGGCGGTAATACCGGCCACTCTACAGGCCCGCATCTCCACTTCGAGACCCGCTTCATGGGCTATCCGATAAATCCGGCTGCCATCTTCGACTTTGCGAATCAGACAGTCCATACCGATACTTACACTTTCGACAAAAACACTTACGAGAAAGCCCGCAACTTCGACCCGGCTGCCAACACTCAGTATGCCAACCAGTGGCGTCAGGCTAATCCGCAGCCAGTGCGTCAGCGTTCGACCGCCTCGAAAGGGAGTGGCTCGGGCGGTGCTTCCTACTATACCGTCAGAAAAGGCGACAGCCTGAGCAAGATAGCATCGCGCAACGGCGTCAGCCTGCAGCGCCTTTGCCGACTGAACAACCTTAAGACTACATCGAAGATTCGTGTCGGTCAGCGGTTGAAATTGAGATAAATAAGATAAACAATAAGTGACCGCGCTCAGGCGCGGTCTTTTTTTCTATAAGATGATGAAGCATTTTAGAGTAGCAGCCCTGGTGCCGCGTGTTAATGTTGCTGATTGTCCTTTCAATACGAAGGAGATTGTAGATATGATGGATGAAGCTGCCTTTAAGGGGGTGTCTCTGGGAGTCTTTCCGGAGATGTCGCTCACGGCGTACACCTGCGGCGACCTGTTTCATAATGATTGTCTGCTTGAGGGTGCGTATGATTCACTTCGGCAGATTGTGAAGGCTTCGGAGCGTCACTCGTCGGTCTGGGTCGTAGGAATGCCGCTCAAACTGGGCGGTACTCTTTACAACTGTGCAGTCTTCATACAGTCAGGCAAGGTTGTAGGCGCTGTCCCTAAGTGTTTTATCCCGAATTACAATGAGTTTTACGAGCTGCGCTGGTGGTCGTCGGGCAGAGGCCTTGATTCAACGGTGGAAATTGCCGGTCTGAATGAATTCCCCGTCTCTGACAGGATGATTTTCGCTACACCCGACGGCGTGAAGATCGCTGCCGAAATCTGCGAGGATCTATGGGCACCGATTCCCCCTTCGACCTACGCAGCTATGGCCGGAGCTGATATCATCGTCAACCTGTCGGCAAGCGATGACCTGGCCGGCAAATATGCCTATCTGATTGATCTGATCCAGCAGCAGTCGTCGCGCTGCATGTCGGCTTATGTTTACTCCTCAGCCGGGTATGGCGAGTCGTCGACCGATATGGTCTTCGATGGAAAGGCGATCATTGCTGAAAATGGCACCCTGCTCGAGAGCTCGCCCCGCTGGCAGCGCGAGCCCCATTGCGTCTTGGCCGACATCGACATCGAAAGTCTGCGCCACGACCGTCTCCATCACAATACGTTCACGGATTGTCGCAAGGCCAATGCTGCGGAATGTTTCGGATATAAAATTGTCAGCCTGTCGCCTGCGCCGGTGATCGGCGATGGTGAGACCTTGCTTCACTACTATACGCCTCAGCCTTTTGTTCCGGCGGGCGACGTTGATGTCGACAAGAGAGCAAGCGAGATTGTTAATATTCAGTGTGCCGGATTGGCACGTCGACTTCAGGCTACTCATACACGCACAGCCGTCATCGGCATCTCCGGCGGTCTCGATTCTACCCTCGCCCTGCTTGTGACAGTCCGAACTTTCGATATGCTCGGATTGGATCGAAAGGGAATCACCGGTATCACGATGCCCGGATTCGGTACAACCGACCGCACATATAATAATGCTATAACTATGATGCAGACGCTCGGCATCACGATCCGTGAGATACCCATCGCACCGGCCGTAACTCAGCACTTCAAGGATATAAATCATGATGTCAACGTCCATGATGTCACTTATGAAAACTCGCAGGCACGCGAACGTACCCAGATACTCATGGATGTAGCCAATCAGATAGGTGGCATGGTGATCGGTACGGGCGACCTTTCGGAGCTCGCCTTAGGCTGGGCCACATATAATGGCGACCACATGTCGATGTATGGCGTCAATAGCAGCGTCCCGAAGACTCTGGTCAAATATCTTGTCAAGTGGTTTGCGGTCAAGTCGGAAGATGAACGTGAAAAGAAAGCGCTGCTTGATGTCGTTGATACACCTATTAGCCCCGAATTGATTCCGGCTAATCCCGACGGACAGATTAAGCAGGTCACTGAGGATATTGTCGGTCCCTATGAGCTGCACGACTTCTTCCTCTATCACATGATCCGCTTTGGACGCTCTCCCCGCTCTATATATCGACTTGCAAAGCAGGCTTTTGCAGGGATATATAGCAATGAAGTGATTCTCAAATGGCTCAGAGAGTTTATGCGTCGATTCTTCCAGCAGCAGTTTAAGCGTTCATGTCTGCCTGACGGCCCCAAGGTCGGCAGTATCTGCCTATCACCCCGCGGTGACTGGCGAATGCCCTCGGATGCATCTTCTGCACTATGGCTCGCTGAGGTCGACTCTCTCAGGTTATAATTGCTGGGGAGAGATATAGGGCTGCGAGTGGTAGAAGGTGTCGCGTTTGAAGATCATCACTATGCAGTAGGAGATTAGGGCAACCACCGCCGCAGGAAGGAGGAACTCGAAGCCACCGACCATTTCCGTCGTAAGGAACATGGCCATAAGCGGGGCGCGGATTATTCCGGCCATAGCTCCTGCCATACCGATAAGTGCATAGTGAGCTGTGTTGAGGTCCGTCACATGCAGGGTGTTGAGTGCGAGTGCAAACATCAGTCCAAGCATACAGCCGGCAAAGAGGGTGGGGGCAAAGTCACCTGCGACACCACCACCATTGTTTGTGGCCGATGAGCCGATTCCTTTAAAGAGTAGCATCCCGCCACAGATCGCAACTATCAGCCATGGCGTAAGCTCGAGATGGCTTAGAGCTCCGGCTGATGCGAGCGTGTCGCTGTTGCCGTTGATTACTTTAGTAATTGCTCCGTAGCCTTCGCCGTAGAGCGAGGGGAAGAGTAGTATCATGACGCCGATTGCGAGGCCGGAAGTGAGATATTTTAGCCACGGGGAAGACATACGATCGAGCAGATGTCGTGTCATGCCACCACTTTTTGTGTAGTAGAGTGAGTAGAGCCCGCACACGATGCCGAGCGCCACGGCCCAGAGCAGGGTGTGATTGTCGAAGGCGCCTGGGGATACGACATTGATGTCGAGTGTGCAGCCGGATAGAGCGTAGGCAGTCAGGGCGGCAACAAGTGTGGCTAAGAAGACTCCGATGACAGCGATCGTTGATAATTCGACACGTAAGACTTCAAGGGTGAAGAGTGCGCCTCCGACCGGAGCTTTAAATATTCCAGCTATGCCGGCGCCCGCTCCGCACCCCACCAGGATCGCCATCAGCTGAGGTGAGAGTCGGAAAATTCGCCCGAGTCCGCTGCCTATGCCTGCTCCAGCATAGGCGATAGGACCCTCAGATCCGGCTGTTCCGCCCATGCCAAGTGTCAGCGAACTGGCTATCAGGGAGCCATATATGGTCTTGGGAGAGAGCTGGTATTGCTTGTTGTTGAGGTCATCGACCATTTTTTTAACGCCATTTGACACGTTGGCTTTCAGTAAATAGCGGCAGAAAAGACCCGCGAGGGTTATGCCTATCACGGGGAGGATGAGGTAAATCCAGTTCCACTCACCGGGGGTATGTCCTTCTGAAGCAATCTTCGCTATAGTGCTGATCATCAGCTTAAGCAGCCATGCGGCTATACCGGAGAGTAGTCCGACTACGACAGAGAGTAGAAGCACGAAGCCGGAGTCGGTGATATGAAGCTGACGCCATGCAAGTATCTTGGCATAGCGCTTGAGGCGTTTGTATGAATTCGGTGTTGGCTGATTTGCTGTCAGGGATGCTGGAGCCGAAGCGGTTGTTGTCGACGCTGATGTCGTCGACGGTGTCGTTGTATTCGTCTGTTGGTGAGTCATCAGGTGTCTTTTTAGTTAAAACACCTGAAATGTTAATATGGTTTTTACAAGAGCCCTGTTATCGCTTGACTTTGTCAGGATTAGCGGTGATGAATGCTTTCCAGCTTGAAGCGCTCTTTGGCGCTGAGGGCTTTGCTGATTCGTAGTAATGGCAGAGTGCCGCAGCTAGAGCATCGGTGGCGTCGAGTTGTGGCAGGAGTTTTTCGCGCGGGATGTTGAGCTCGCGACGCAGCATTTCCTGCACCTGCTCTTTGGATGCGGCTCCATTGCCTGTGATGGCTTGTTTGATTTTTCGTGGTTCGTATTCAGTGATAGGGACATCGCGTGAGAGGGCGGCGGCCATAGCGACCCCTTGCGCTCTGCCTAATTTAAGCATTGACTGGACATTTTTGCCGAAGAACGGAGCCTCGATAGCAAGTTCGTCGGGTAGAAACTCTTCGACGATGCCGACGATGCGATCATAGATTCGCTTCAGACGCAGATAGTGGCTTTCGATCTTGTTGAGCTGGATGATACCCATTGCGATCATTTCGGCTTTCTTGCCTTTAATGCCGAGAATGCCATAACCCATTATATTGGTTCCCGGGTCGACGCCGAGTATTATCCGATCCCATTTCTTAAGATCCGGCGCTGTCATTTGATTACCTCCATATCTGTTGAGAAAAACATCACTCTCTCTGCCCCCAGGTGTGCGGCAATGTCATCTTTGAGGATGACGGCTGTATCGCGATGCCACTGTTCGGATGTCTCGAGGGAGTCAGAGCGCATCTGAACGCAATAGTTGACGACAGCCGGATCGATTTCAGCGAGGATTTTTGCCATTGTGATCTGTCGGAAGAGACCGCTGCGCTCGGCGGCGGGTATGTAGACTTCTTGTGCCCACTGAGTGAATTTTTCGGCAACGCTGCGCTCTACTATGAAGGTGGTGTTGTGTATGTATTCCATTCCTGATTAGTGTCTTAGTTTTCGCATGGTGTTTCGCATGGCGAACTTTATGTGTCGGAGGAGGGTGGGGAAGGTCCCGTAATAGCGGCACATGATTTTGTAGCGCTCTTTTAGCGAGGCGCGGCGATTGCGAGTCGTAGTGCCTTCCTCCAGATAGTCGGCAATGATGTAGTCGATGTAGTAGTTTCGGTCTGATTTTTCAAGGCATCTTATGACCCAGTCGAAGTCAGCTGAAAATCTGTATGATAGATTGTATGGCGCGGTGATGTCTCGTCTGACGGCCATCGCCTGATGGCATACGAGCATCCCGTCTTTAAAGCTTTGCATTGTGAGTATGCGCGGCGCTGTCAGGTGTCGTGGTGCGACAGGCGTGCGATCCGTTCCGCTCACGATTTCTGTCTGTCCGTATATGATACCGGGGTTTTCTGATGCTGCTTCGGCCATCTTGGCCAGTGTGTCAGAGGTGTGGAAAGTGTCACCGGCATTCATGAAGATGACATATTTTCCTTTTGCGCTGGAAAGACCTTTATTCATCGCATCATAGATGCCATGGTCTTTCTCGGATGCAATGTAAAGCTGCGAACTGGCATATTTTTCTGCAATCGATATGGTAGAGTCGGTTGATTTTCCGTCGATTATCAGATGCTCATAGTCAGTACATGTCTGGCTGGCAACGCTTTTGAGTGTCGGCTCGATAGTGTCGGCGGCATTGTAGGTGACGGTGATTATCGAAAAAAGCGGCATTGAGTCGGATTTGCTCGTATATATAATGAAAGACTGCGCGCAGGGTGGCTAAAAGCAGTCCTGCGTGCAGTCGTTTTTTTCTTAGTTTGCGGTTTCCTCAGTCAGGAGTTACTGGGGAGGAAGGATTGAGCCTGTGGGGCAAACTTCTGCGCATGAGCCACACTCAATACAAGTGTCGGGATCGATGTGATAGATGTCGCCTTCAGAGATAGCTTCAACGGGGCAAACGGGCATACATGTGCCGCAAGCTACGCATGAGTCAGTGATAACGTAAGCCATAGTAGTTACTTTTAATTGTTATTGTTGAAAATTATTGCTGTGCAAGTTGATTTTTGTATTACAGTCGCGATGCTCGACGGCTATGATTAAGCCTTAACGCGGCTTACGTAGCTGCCTTCGCGGGTGTCAACTTCGATGAGGTCACCTTCATTGACGAAGAGGGGAACGCGAACGGTTGCGCCGGTCTCGACGGTAGCGGGCTTGAGAGTGTTGGTGGCTGTGTCGCCCTTGATACCGGGCTCTGTGTAAGTAATCTTGAGTATTGTCTTAACGGGCATTTCAGCATAGAGGACAGTCTCTGTAGATGAGTCGCTTACGACTTCTACGATGTCGCCTTCTTTCATGAATGCTGAACCGGTTACGAGGTCTTTAGAGATAGGAATCTGTTCGAATGTCTCGTTGTTCATGAAGATATCGTCCTCGCCTTCGGTGTAGAGATACTGATAGGGGCGGCGTTCTACGCGAACGTCATCAAGCTTTTCGCCAATGTTGAAGCGGCGTTCGAGTACGCGGCCGTCAACAACATCCTTAAGCTTTGTGCGCATGAATGTATTGCCTTTACCGGGCTTTACGTGAAGAAATTCTACGCAGAAATACAGGCGACCGTCCATTCGGATGCAGGTGCCGTTTTTGATGTCTTGAGCGTTGATCATATTATATATAATAATGTGTAGTTTTCTTTTCGTCACCACAAAGTTAACTAAATTTTATTATATACCAAGTATTCTACCTACCTTTGTCAAACAAAAAAGATATAAATATGCACTTACTCCGATATAATCCGCAGCTGAAATCTGATTGGGATGGTTTTGTCTCAACGTCACGAAATGCTACATTTCTGTTTTATCGCGACTATATGGACTATCATTCAGATCGGTTTTGTGATTGTTCTCTGGTGGCGTATGATGATAAGGATCGTGTTCTGGCGTTATTGCCTGCGGCTATTGATGGAGATGTGGTGACATCTCATGGCGGGTTGTCCTATGGAGGGTGGATTTTGGGACCCAAGTCGCCGGATATCCTTCAGATGATGCAGATCTGGCCGTTGATGATGAGGGCATATCGTTTGCTCGGGGCGCGCGAGCTGATTTATCGCCCGGTGCCACATATATATCATAAGTATCCGTCGGAGGAGGATCTCTATGCACTATATCGTAACGGAGCCACGGTCGATCGCGTCCTGATATCCTCTGTTATTGATCTGCGGTCGCCGGTTGTTTGTTCGTCATCCGTTAAGTGGCATTTTAATAAAGGTCGTCGCGAAGGGATCATGATATCTCAGTCTGACGATCTGGATTCTTTTTTGGTTTTACTTAGTGTAAGACTTGATGAACGGTATTCGGCTGTTCCAGTTCATACCATTGATGAAATGCGGTTGCTGAAGTCGTTATTCCCGGACAATATTGTTTTATATGTGGCTACGACCTCTGCTGGAGATATGCTTTGCGGAGTATTGGTATACGTTTGTGGCGATGTAGTCAAGAGTCAATATGCTGCATCAACATCGCTTGGACGTGAGCATCACATTAATGACGTTATAAATGCGGAGCTTATTCAGCGTTTTAGGGATGAGGGTTATCGGTATTTTGATCTCGGGACTGCCAACGAGGATGGCGGAAAAGTGTTAAATGAAGGTCTTGTAAAACAAAAAATATCTTTCGGAGGGCGAGGAGTAGCCTATAATTCGTATAAAATATCACTTTCGTAAGTGTGAAAAATTCCAAACCTCGTGAACAAATTCTATGTTTGTGTCATGAGATTCTGTTTTTTGGAGGGTGCATTTTTTAGAATAATTGGAGTGTGGTGTTAGAAAAGTATGTTGCAGAGCATATTTTTAACATTTGTTGATTTAAAAGATTTACAGGGATTTAGTGGTTGGGATGGGTGTTTTGGGTAAAAATGCAGGAAAAATTCTTTAAAAAA
>JAAVFS010000084.1 GCA_014800605.1 Bacteroidales bacterium
ATCGCACACAGCGTCGCTCAAAATACGGAGCTAAGCGTCCTAAGGCCGGTGCAGCCAAGAAGTAATCCCTGCTGACCTAAGCAGAGGGTGAAGTCACTGAACGCACCACGAGATATTTTATTAACAACAAGTTTTTAAAACTCGTTTTTGAAAAGTTGAGCTGCCAACGGTTGAGTAAATCCCGGCAAGAGTGCCACGGATTGAAGTAAGACACCAGCCAAGCAAGTCAAAAACACAACAAAACTCACAATGAGAAAAGCTAAACCAAAGAAGCGGGTCGTATTGCCCGATCCCGTCTTTCATGACGTAAAAGTGTCTAAGTTTGTCAATCACCTCATGTATGATGGCAAAAAGAACACTGCTTACACCATTTTCTATTCGGCACTCGAAGCTGCGAAAGCTAAGCTGCCTAACGAAGAAAAGACCGCTCTTGAGATCTGGAAAAAAGCTCTTGAGAACATCACTCCTCAGGTCGAAGTTAAGTCACGTCGCGTAGGTGGCGCTACATTCCAGGTGCCCACCGAAATCCGCCCCGACCGTAAGGAGTCTATATCAATGAAGAACCTTATCCTTTACGCCCGCAAGCGCGGTGGTAAGACAATGAGTGAAAAGCTCGCCGCAGAGATCGTCGACGCATTCAACGATCAGGGTGGTGCCTACAAGCGTAAAGAAGATATGCACAAAATGGCCGAAGCCAACCGTGCTTTCGCTCACTTCCGTTTCTAATCTTGATATCACACTTAAACAATGGCAAAATCAGACGAACAGCTTAAATATACGCGTAATATCGGCATTATGGCTCACATCGATGCCGGTAAAACCACTACCTCCGAGCGTATCCTCTTCTACACCGGTCTTACCCACAAAATCGGTGAGGTGCACGATGGTGCAGCTACCATGGACTGGATGGAACAGGAGCAGGAGCGCGGTATCACAATTACCTCTGCCGCTACTACCACATTCTGGAAGTATAACGACGAGAAGTTTAAAATCAACCTTATCGACACTCCGGGACACGTTGACTTCACTGTAGAAGTAGAACGTTCACTCCGTATCCTTGACGGCGCTGTCGCTACTTTCTGCGCAGTAGGTGGTGTTGAGCCACAGTCAGAGACTGTATGGCGTCAGGCTGATAAGTACAATGTACCCCGTATCGGTTATGTTAACAAGATGGACCGCTCAGGTGCTAACTTCTTTGAAGTAGTACGTCAGCTTAAGGAAGTGCTCGGTGCAAATCCCTGTCCTATTCAGATTCCTATCGGCGCAGAAGAGACTTTCAAGGGTGTAGTTGACCTGATCACAATGAAGGCTATCTTCTGGCACGACGAGACAATGGGTGCTGACTACACAGTAGAGGAGATCCCCGCTAATCTCGTGGCAGAAGCAGAAGAATACCGCGACAAAATGCTTGAGAAAATCGCCGAATACGACGACGACCTCATGGCTAAATATTTCGACGATCCTTCTACTATCACAGTTGAAGAAATCAAGCGCGCACTCCGTAAGGCTACCCTCGCTATGGATCTCGTACCCATGATCTGCGGTAGCTCATTCAAGAATAAAGGCGTTCAGTGTCTCCTCGACTCTGTTTGTGCTTACCTCCCCAGCCCCCTCGATGCAGGCGCTGTAGAAGGTCATGCTGTAGGTGACCCCGACACAATCGAAACCCGCGAGCCCTCAAGCGACGCTCCCATGTGTGCACTCGCATTCAAGATTGCAACCGACCCCTATGTAGGTCGTCTGACATTCTTCCGCGTTTACTCTGGCGACGTAGTAGCCGGCTCTTACATCCTCAATGCCCGCTCTGACAAGAAGGAACGCGTTTCACGTCTTTTCCAGATGCACTCCAACAAGCAGAATCCTATGGAGAAGATCGGTTGTGGCGATATCGGCGCAGGCGTAGGCTTCAAGGATATCCGCACCGGTGATACACTCTGCGATGAAAACCATCCCATCGTGCTCGAGGCTATGGAATTCCCCGATCCCGTGATCGGTATCGCAGTAGAGCCTAAGACTCAGAAAGACCTCGACAAGCTCGGCGTCGGTCTCCAGAAACTCGCTGAAGAAGACCCCACCTTCCGTGTTGAAACCAATGAAGAAACAGGCCAGACAGTCATCTCGGGTATGGGTGAGCTTCACCTCGATATTATTATCGACCGTCTCCGTCGTGAATTCAAGGTTGAATGTAATCAGGGTCGTCCCCAGGTAACATATAAGGAAGCAATCACCAAGCCCGTTGAGCTCCGCGAGGTATTTAAGAAACAGACCGGTGGTCGTGGTAAATTCGCCGACATCATTGTACGCGTTGAACCCGTTGACGAAGGCTTTGAAGGCAACCTCCAGTTTGTTGATGAAGTTAAGGGTGGTAACATTCCTAAGGAATTCATCCCCTCAATTCAGAAAGGCTTCCAGGCAGCAATGAAGAATGGTGTCCTCGGTGGCTACCCCGTAGAACAGCTCAAGGTGACTGTACTCGACGGTTCATTCCACCCCGTTGACTCTGACCAGCTCTCATTTGAGCTCTGCGCTATCCAGGCATTCAAGAAGGCCTCTGAGAAGGCAGGTCCAGTCCTGATGGAGCCCATCATGAAGATCGAAGTCGTAACCCCCGAAGAAAGCATGGGTGACGTGATCGGTGACCTCAACAAGCGTCGTGGCCAGGTTGAAGGCATGGAGACAAGCCGCAGCGGTGCCCGCGTAGTCAAGGCTAAAGCACCCCTTGCAGAAATGTTCGGTTATGTGACCGCACTTCGTACCATCACTTCAGGCCGCGCTACTTCTACAATGTCATTCTCACACTATGCAGAAGTAAGCTCATCAATCGCTAAAAACGTATTGACTGAAAATCAGGGCCGTGTAGACCTCTTAAAGTAATTTCTTATTCAACAATCTCAATATGAGCCAAAAAATTCGCATTAAACTCAAATCTTACGATCACAACTTAGTCGACAAATCGGCTGAGAAGATCGTAAAGACAGTGAAGGCTACCGGCGCAGTAATCAGCGGTCCTATACCTCTGCCCACCCACAAGCGTATCTTCACAGTCAATCGTTCTACATTCGTCAACAAAAAATCACGCGAGCAGTTCCAGCTCTCAAGCTACAAGCGCCTGATCGACATCTACAACTCTACAACAAAGACTGTAGACGCCCTCATGAAGCTCGAACTCCCCAGCGGTGTTGAAGTAGAAATCAAAGTCTGATTTCAAGCGACACGAGTAAGAAATCAACCATTAAATAAGCATCAACTAACAACTCTTTAAATTAACAGAGAAATGCCAGGATTATTAGGAAAGAAAATCGGAATGACATCCGTTTTCAGTGCCGACGGTAAAAACATACCGTGCACTGTTATCGAAGTAGGTCCTTGTGTAGTTACTCAGGTTAAGACCGTAGAAAACGACGGTTACGAAGCCCTCCAGCTCGGCTTCCAGGAGCAGAAAGAAAAGCACCTGACACAGCCCGAGCTCGGACACTTCAAAAAAGCCGGTGTAACCCCCAAGCGCCACTTGGCCGAGTTCCAAGGATTTGAAGGAGAGTACAAACTCGGTGACACACTCACCGTCGAGCTCTTCAGCGACAACGACTTTGTCGATATCGTCGGCACCAGCAAAGGTAAAGGCTACCAGGGCGTAGTAAAACGCCACGGATTCGGTGGTGTAGGTCAGGCCACTCACGGTCAGCACAACCGTCTTCGTGCTCCCGGTTCAGTAGGTGCCTGCTCATATCCCGCAAAAGTATTCAAGGGCATGCGCATGGCAGGTCAGACCGGCAACGAACGCGTTACCGTTCAAAACCTCAAAGTCGTTAAGGTTATCCCCGAACACAACGTGATGATGATTAAGGGTTCAATACCCGGATGTAAAGGTTCAATCGTATTAATTGAGAAATAATGGAACTCGCTATCTATAACATAAAAGGAGAAGACACAGGCCGCAAAGCCATCCTGAACGATGAGGTATTTGCCATCGAGCCCAACGAGCATGCCATTTATCTCGACGTAAAACAATACCTTGCTAACCAGCGTCAGGGTACACACAAATCAAAAGAACGTAGCGAAGTATCAGGCTCAACCCGCAAACTTCACAAGCAGAAGGGCGGCGGTGGCAGCCGTATCGGTGACATCAACTCACCCGTACTCGTAGGTGGTGGCCGTGTATTCGGTCCCCGTCCCCGTGACTATCGCTTCAAGTTGAATAAGAAACTCAAGCAGCTCGCACGCCGCTCTGCCCTCTCACAGAAAGTACTCGACAACCAGCTTATCATCGTCGAAGACTTTACAGTTGAGACCCCGAAGACTAAAAATTTCGTAAATATTGCTAAAAATCTTAAAGTTGAAGGTCTTAAGACCCTTTTCGTTTTAGCATCTGTAGATAAAAACGTATATTTGTCTTCGCGTAATGTGCCGAACACTGTTGTAATGACAGCGTCCGACATCAATACGTATGCAGTACTTAACAACAAAGCCCTTCTCCTGACAGAGAGTGGCCTTGACGTCATTAATAAACTTTAAACACTGACAGGAGGAAACTGACAATGGAAATTAAAATTCAACCCATCGTTACAGAAAAGGCCACAAAGCTTACGGACAAGCTCAACCGCTACACCTTCCGTGTGTCTGAAGAAGCCAACAAATACCAGATCAAAGATCTCGTAGAAAAGCTTTACGGCGTCAAAGTAGTTAATGTAAACACTGCAGTCGTACGTGGTAAAAACAAATCACGCTACACTAAGAGCGGTCTGCTCCGCGGCAAAACCGCCGGTTACAAAAAAGCCTTCATCACCATCGGCGAAGGCCAGACAATCGACCTCTATAGCAACATATAATTAAAATGGCAGTAAGAAAATTCAAGCCCACAACACCGGGGCAGAGACACAAGGTTATAGGCGTATTCAAAGGTACGATCACTGCTACCACGCCTGAGAAATCTCTTACAGTCGGTAAAAAAAGCACCGGCGGCCGCAATGCCGAAGGTCATCTCACCACCCGCTACCTTGGTGGTGGACACAAACGCAAATACCGTATCATAGACTTTAAGAGAAACAAAGACGGTGTTCCCGCTGTAGTAAAATCAATCGAGTACGATCCTAACCGTTCGGCACACATCGCACTCCTTTACTACGTAGACGGAGCAAAAGCTTACATCATTGCACCCAACGGCTTAGAAGTCGGCGCAACCGTTGTCAGTGGTCCCGATGCAGCCCCCGAAGTCGGCAACGCACTTCCCCTGAGCAGCATTCCCGTAGGTACCGTTATCCACAACATCGAGCTGCGCCCCGGCCAGGGAGCCTTCATGGCCCGTTCAGCCGGTACATTCGCACAGTTGACTTCGAGAGAAGGCAACTACGCAATTGTCAAATTACCTTCTGGCGAAACCCGTAAGATCCTCGCTTCCTGCAAAGCCACAATCGGCGTCGTAGGTAATAGCGAACACTCACTCGAAAGCTCAGGTAAGGCAGGTCGTTCACGTTGGTTGGGACGTCGTCCCCGCAACCGTGGCGTCGTTATGAACCCTGTTGACCACCCCATGGGTGGTGGTGAAGGCCGTGCATCAGGTGGACATCCCCGTTCACGCAAAGGCCTCTACGCTAAAGGTCTCAAGACACGCTCGCCTAAGAAGAACTCTTCGAAGTACATTATCGACAGAAGAAAAAAGTAATCTGATAAAGACATTATATTATGAGTCGTTCATTAAAAAAAGGCCCCTTTATCAGCGTGAAGCTGGAAAAGAAAGTCTCAGCAATGGAAGAAAGCGGCAAAAAATCAGTCATCAAGACTTGGAGCCGTGCATCTATGATTGCGCCTGAATTCGTGGGACACACTTTTGCAGTGCACAATGGTAACAAATTCATTCCTGTTTACGTCACCGAAAACATGGTAGGTCACAAGCTCGGCGAATTCGCCCCCACCCGTACCTTCCGCGGACATGCCGGCAACAAGAAGAAATAACGGAGCCCCTGATTATAAATAATTTTGAATATCAAAGAATTAAAATAAAATGGGTGTAAGAAAAAGAAACACAGCCGATGCAAGGAAAGAAGAGCTTAAGAACATAGCCTTCGCCAAGCTCACAAACATCCCTACATCGCCCCGCAAAATGCGCCTTGTTGCCGACCTCGTTCGCGGCAAAGAAGTTAACCGCGCACTTGGCATCCTCAAATTCTCTAACAAAGAAGCAGCTGCCCGCGTTGAGAAACTCCTCCGCTCAGCCGTTGCTAACTGGGAAGCCAAAAATGAAAGAAAAGCCGAAGACGGCGAGCTCTATATCAGCACAATCTTCGTAAACTGTGCTCCCATGCTCAAGCGCCTTCGCACTGCCCCTCAGGGCCGTGGATATCGCATCCGCAAGCGCGCTAACCACGTTACACTGATTGTAGATACCATTGACAATAACGCAAAAAAAGAGTCTAAATAATCATGGGACAGAAAGTTAATCCGATAAGCAACCGTTTAGGTGTCATCCGTGGTTGGGATTCCAACTGGTACGGAGGTAAAAAATACGGAGATACACTGCTCGAAGACTCCAAACTGCGCAAGTATCTCAACGTACGCCTCGCTAAATGCAGCGTCTCACGCATCGTCATCGAGCGTACACTTAAGCTCATCACAATCACCGTCTGCACCTCACGCCCCGGTCTCATCATCGGTAAGGGAGGTTCAGAAGTTGACAAACTCAAAGAAGAGCTCAAGAAGATCACTGACAAAGACGTACAGATCAACATCTACGAAGTAAAGCGCCCCGAACTCGACGCCACAATCGTAGCAACCAACATCGCACGTCAGGTCGAAGGTAAGATCGCCTATCGCCGCGCAATTAAAATGGCAATCGCCGCTACAATGCGCTCTGGAGCTGAAGGTATCAAAATCCAGATCTCAGGCCGTCTCAACGGCGCAGAAATCGCCCGCTCAGAAATGTTCAAAGAAGGTCGTACACCTCTTCACACACTTCGCGCCGACATCGACTATGCACTCGTTGAAGCCCATACAAAAGTAGGCGTACTCGGCATCAAAGTATGGATCTGCCGTGGCGAAGTCTATGGCAAGCGTGACCTCGCTCCCCAGTTCGCAGCAGCCGGCAAAGATACCCGTGCACCCCGTGCAGAAGGCTTCCGCCGTCGCGATAACTTCCGTAAGAACAACAACCGTTAACCATTAATTGAAACACCACAATGTTACAACCGAAAAAAACTAAATTCCGCCGTCAGCAAAAAGGACGCATGAAGGGCAATGCCCAGCGTGGCAACCAGCTGGCGTTCGGTTCGTTCGGCATCAAGACCTTGGAATCAAAATGGATTACCGGTCGTCAAATCGAAGCCGCTCGTATCGCAGTTACCCGCTACATGCAGCGTCAGGGTCAGATCTGGATCCGCATATTCCCCGATAAGCCCATTACCAAAAAGCCTGCCGAAGTCCGCATGGGTAAAGGTAAGGGTTCTCCCGAAGGATTCGTTGCGCCCGTTACCCCCGGCCGTATGATCATCGAAGTCGAAGGCGTTAGCTACGACATCGCAAAAGAAGCACTCCGCCTCGCAGCCCAGAAGCTTCCTGTAACTACCAAGTTCGTCGTACGTCGCGACTACGACCCCACACAAAACGTCTAAACAGCAATGAAGACAGTAGAAATAAAAGAGCTTAGCACAGCCGAACTCAAAGAGCGCCTCGAACAGATGCAGAAAGAGTACCTCCAGCAGAAAGCACAGCACGCTGTTACCCCCCTGGAGAACCCCGCTAAGATCACACTCGATCGCAAAACAATTGCACGCGTCAAGACAGAGTTGCGTCAACGCGAACTTAACAATAAATAATATCCCCACAAAATGGAAAAGAGAAACTTACGTAAAGAACGCGTTGGGGTAGTATCCAGCAACAAAGGTGACAAGACAATCACCGTAACCATCCGGTGGAAAGAAAAGCACCCCATCTACGGGAAATTCGTGAATAAATCAAAAAAATATCACGCCCATGATGAAAAGAACGAGTGCAGCGTAGGCGATACCGTTCGCCTCATGGAGACACGTCCCCTGAGCAAGACCAAAAGATGGCGTTTAGTTGAAATCATCGAAAAAGTGAAATAATATGATACAGACCGAATCACGTTTAACCGTAGCCGACAATAGCGGCGCCAAAGAAGCCCTCTGCATCCATGTGCTCGGAGGCACAGGCCGCCGTTACGCTTCAGTAGGCGATATCATCGTCGTTTCTGTCAAGAGCGTTATCCCTTCATCCGACGTTAAGAAAGGCACTGTATCTAAAGCAGTAGTCGTTCGTACAAAAAAAGAAGTTCGTCGCCCCGATGGCTCTTATATCCGCTTCGACGACAACGCTTGCGTTCTGCTCAACAACGCCGGTGAACTCCGTGGAACCCGTATCTTCGGTCCCGTTGCCCGCGAACTCCGCGCAACCAACATGAAGATCGTTTCACTCGCACCCGAAGTACTCTAACACCCACTTCAACACCAACAAAACAATGAGCAAATTACACATAAAAAAAGGCGACAACGTCTACGTGCTCACCGGTGAAGACCGTGGCAAAACAGGCCGTGTCCTTGAAGTCCTCACTACAAAAGGCAAAGCCATCGTAGAAGGCGTCAACATCGTCTCTAAGAGCACAAAGCCCAACGCCAAGCACCCCCAGGGTGGCATCATTAAAATGGAAGCCCCCATCCAGATTTCAAATATCGCTCTCGTTGATCCCAAGACCGGCAAGCCCACCCGCATCGCCATCAAGAAAAACGACAAAGGCGAAACTATCCGCATATCAAAAAAATCAGGAGAGGAGATTAAATAATGAGCACAACAGAAATCAAGAATGACTACAAAGAGCGCATCGTACCCGCTCTTACAAAGGAATTCAACTATACAACACCCATGCAGGTGCCCAAGCTCGAGAAGATCGTTATCAACCAGGGCCTCGGTGACGCCACTCAGGACAAGAAAATCATCGAGACAGCCCTCAACGAGCTCACAGCCATCACAGGCCAGAAAGCAGTTCCGACACTCTCACGCAAGGACATCTCTAACTTCAAAGTACGTAAAAAAATGCCCATCGGCGTTCGCGTGACACTTCGTCGTGACAAAATGTACGAATTCCTCGAGCGTCTGATCCGCGTCGCCCTTCCTCGTATCCGCGACTTCAAAGGCATTGAAAGCAAACTCGATGGCCGTGGTAACTACACCCTCGGCATCACAGAGCAGATCATCTTCCCCGAAATCAACATTGACAATATCAACAAACTTCTGGGAATGAACATCACATTCGTCACCACAGCCAAGACCGACGAAGAAGGATACGCACTGCTCAAACAGTTCGGGTTACCTTTCAAAAACGCAAAATAATAAAACACCCATAACGAGACATTCAACATGGCAAAAGAATCAATGAAAGCCCGCGAGGTTAAACGCGCCAAGCTCGTAGCAAAATACGCAAAAAAACGCGCCGAGCTTAAGAAGATTGTCAACTCGGGCGTAAGCGAAGAAAACCGTTTCGAAGCCTTCGAAGCAGCACAGAAGCTTCAGGCACTCCCCAAGAACAGCAATCCCATCCGCGTTCACAACCGTTGCAGCATCACAGGCCGTCCCAAAGGATACATCCGCCAGTTTGGCATCTCACGTATCCAGTTCCGTGAAATGGCTTCAGCCGGCCTCATCCCTGGAGTAAAAAAAGCAAGCTGGTAATTCAATTACCCGCTTGCTAACTTCCCCCCTCCCTCCTAAACAACAATATAAACAATAACTGAGAGAATTAAATATTGTTGGGAACCAACCCAATCAATTTAAACCCCAAAACAATGACAGATCCAATAGCAGATTATCTGACAAGATTGAGGAACGCCATCAAAGCCAACCACCGCGTTGTCGAGATTCCCGCCTCAAACTTGAAGAAAGAAATCACTAAGATTCTTTTCGAACAAGGCTACATCCTCAACTATAAATTTATAGAAGGGGAGACACCCGCCGGAACAATCAAAATCGCCCTCAAGTATGATCCCGTTGACCGCGTAAACGCCATCAAAAACCTCAAGCGCGTTTCTCGTCCCGGTCTCCGTCAGTACACCGGCTACAAAGACATGCCCCGCGTACTCAACGGACTCGGTATCGCCATCCTTTCAACATCAAGAGGCGTCATGACCAATAAAAAAGCAGCCGAACTCAAAATCGGCGGCGAAGTATTATGTTACGTTTACTAATCTTATAGGAGGAAATTACAATGTCAAGAATAGGAAAAGCCCCCATCGAGATCCCCGCTGGCGTAACAGTCACAGTTGACGAAAAGACCAACACCGTAACCGTAAAAGGCCCCAAAGGTACCCTTACCCAGAAAGTTAACCCCGATCTTCATGTCAAAGTTGAAGACGGCCACGTTACAATCACACGTCCCAGCGACGACCGCGAACACCGCGCACAGCACGGCCTCTTCCGCGCACTCGTCCACAACATGGTCGTAGGCGTTTCAACCGGTTACCGCAAAGAAATGGAATTAGTAGGCGTAGGTTACCGTGCATCAGCTACAGGACAAGTTCTTGAGCTCTCACTCGGATACTCCCACGCAATATATATCAAACTTCCCCCCGAGGTCAAAGTAGAAGCAAAGAGCGAGCGTAACAAAAACCCCCTCATCATCCTCGAAAGCGATGACAAGCAGCTCCTCGGCCAGGTATGCGCCAAAATTCGCTCATTCCGCAAACCCGAACCCTACAAAGGCAAGGGCATAAAATTTGTCGGCGAAATCATCCGTCGCAAATCAGGTAAATCAGCAGGTGCCAAATAAAAACTACTGAACTATGATCACTAAGATAGAACGCAGAAATAAAATTAAGACCCGCATCCGCGGCAAAATCTCCGGCACTGCAGAGCGTCCTCGCATGACCGTCTTCCGCTCCAACAAGCAGATCTACGTACAGCTCATCGACGATCTCGCCGGAAAGACACTCGTTTCAACCTCATCCAAAGGCATCGAAGAAGGTACAAAATGCGAAATCGCAGCCAAAGTTGGCAAGCAGATCGCCGAGAAAGCCCTCGCAGCCGGCATCAACGAGGTAGTATTTGACCGTAACGGATACCTCTTCCACGGTCGCGTTAAATCACTGGCCGACGCAGCTCGCGAAGGCGGTCTCAAATTCTAAACCATCATGGCAAAAAGAAATAATAGAGTAAAATCAACCAACGACCTTGAACTCAAGGACCGTCTCGTAGCCATCAACCGCGTTACCAAAGTAACCAAAGGTGGTCGCACATTCACCTTCGCAGCAATTGTTGTCGTAGGTAACGAAAACGGTATCGTAGGCTGGGGCCTCGG
>JAAVFS010000085.1 GCA_014800605.1 Bacteroidales bacterium
CCGCCGTACCCGTGGCGTAAGAGACCGGGTAATCCTGATAGCGGCGCATCGCCGTAGCCTCCGGCGACGGCTCCGTGATCACCTCGCCCCCCGACCGCGGCACATCCCACACCCCCTCCGGCCCCCCGGCCGCCCCCTGCGCCATCGCACACCAGCCGGCCGCCACGCCCACAGCTGTCAGAATGATATGTCGGAGAAGTGTGGCTGGCATGGGGTGAGGTTACTGCTTGATGTATTTGGTGGCGGTGACGGGTTGGTCGCCGCTCCAGATCTGTATGAGATATTCGCCGCGCGGCAGAGCGGATGTACCGACTTCTGACTGATCAGATGCCGGTACGTATATATCAATATATGAGCGGCCCAAGATGTCGTTGACGGCTACACGAAGCTGTCCGGCACCGGCTGTCGCGGAGTCGGCTGACGGCGATATTGTGATACCGTCGGGGCCTGCAGTAAGCGTCACTGACGGGAGGCTACCGGTGCTACTGAGTCCACCCTCTCCGCTATCGGGTTGCTGATAGTCATATCGGCGGGCTCGCTGCGGGGGGGCTACGGGTGTAGTGAGAATCCATGCGGAGCTGTCGGCCTCGACCACCTGTCCGAGCCATGTAGTAGTCATGACCTTTTTCATAGCGCGGGGGAATGTCTCGCCGGGGGCTGTCAGACGGAGACGGTCGATGCGGGTAGTCATCACCATGGAATCGGGCAGCGAACTGACCATCAATGTGCTGTCCGACGACAGACACCAGCGCATCGTGCGGCTTGAGCGGTCAAGACGCGCTCCGGAAATAGTGTCGCCGGAAAATGATATGATGCTGACACGCTCCGATGGCATGACCGACACACCGCCCATGGCGCTGATAAACTCACTCTGATACATCCGGCCGCGAGCCCTCAACGGTGACGACATAGCCTGGCCTGAAGCAGACCATTCGGGTGTTGGCGACTCGAAGTTGACACGGAATACGCGTGTCTCCTCACAGGCCAAGGCAACCGTATCGCCCGACATCACGAAGTCGAAACGGGTGTCAGGGAGCCAGACCGACGTCAGGCTGTCTCCCCCGGCGATGCGCAGATCGATCTCGGCGCCAACAGGCTCGAAGCGAGACAGATCCCACGGCGCCCCCTTGGCGGCCGACAGATTGGCGACCGGCTGCACAGTCAACTCACGCGCTGACAGCCCACCGGCAGCTGAAATTACAGTAAAAAAAAGGATATACAGATATGCACGAACTTTCATAAGCGACAAAACAAAATGATAATGACCAGGATAATGCTCTCTCTTGCAAATATATCCCTTAAATCCACCTCTTTCCAAATATTTCTGTCACTTTTTTCTACATTCGGTGTTTATTTATGCAAAACGGGCGTCGGAGGATGTCCGGCGCCCGTTGATAGACTGTATGGGGTGTGCTGTCGATTAGTAGCCGAAGATATCCTCAGTAGTGAGGATGACTACTTTGCCGAGCTTACCGAGGGCTTCGAGATCGAGGTCTTCGATATTGCCGAGGATGGCATAGTGGTAGTCGAGGCCTTTGATATTATCCTGCTGGAACTTGACCACATCCTCGAGTGTCAGGCCGGGGAGAGCTTCAAAGACCGCACGGTCGGTGGGTTCGTCGAGGCCCTTGTCCTTGGTCGAGAAGTAGACCCATGCAACTTCGTTGGGAAGAGTACGATCGCTACGCATACGCAGCTCTACGGCCTCCTTGGCGAGCTCGAACGCTTCGGGGCTCTGGGGCATGTCGTTGACAATCTCGTTGAAGGCTGATATGGCGTCCATGAGTTTATCGTTCTGAGTGGCAATCTGTGTCCTGTAGACGTAAGGCTCGCCGACACGTGCCGGGTCTATAAGCCATGCACCTGCTGAGTAGGCCAGCGAGCGGCGCTCACGCATCTCCTGGAAGACGATGGCATTCATTGATCCGCCGAAATACTCCGAGTAGAGCGTGTTGGCCGGATCAAGAGCCAGATCAAATGGCTTCTCAAGATTGGAAATCTGAGTCATGTAGAGCTGCTTGGCATCATAGGGCGCGATGTAGATGATAGTCTCGTGGGTCGGAGAGCTGACGAGGCGCTTAACGGGCTGGAGCTTGTTGAGCTTTCCGGGAAGGTTGCGGTGAGAATTGTAGGCGGCAAGGAATTCGTCTGATGAGAGAGGGCCGTTATAGACGATCTTATGCTCTGACTCAAACAGGTCACGGAACTTCTTGACGAGGTCGGCGGGATTGATGGCACGATACTCATCCTCAGAGATGAATGCGCGCTTCTTCTGCTCGGGACCATATGTCACGTAAGATACAAGCTGTCCGAAATTGCTGCTCTGGTTGGCCTTAGAATACTGGCGGCCGGTCATCACCTGATCTACCATCTGGTCAAAGGCATCCTGGTCTACCTTGGCATCATTGATCCACTCCTCGAGGAGGTCGATAGCTGCAGGCATGTTCTCGGACAGGCCGGTAAGGTGGATGTAGAGTCGGTCGGCGTTAACTGAGAAGCGGACGTCACAGGCAAGAGCGTAGAGTGCTTCCTGAAGCTCAGCAACGCTCTTGGTTGAGGTGCCGAGCAGCTGAATATAATCCAACGCGGGTGCGAGATATTTGTCGCCGAGTGTGCCTGTCTCATAGACGAACGAGAGGGAGAAGAGATCGTTCTTGTCGTTGTGGCTATAGTAGACGGGGACACTCTTATCGGCAGAAAGAATAGTCAGGTCGCGGTCAAAGTCAACAAACCGGGGCTCGATAGGCTGCATCATTGTGGCGCGGATATCGCGAAGGAATTGGCTTGAGGAGTCGCGATTGACTACGATCGGGGTAATTGCGGGCTTGGCTACCTTGATTTCGTCAGTAGGCTCACCCTGGCGCTTGTTGACAGCGACATAGCTTTCCGGTCCGAGATATTTGTTGGCAGCGGCAATGATCTGCTCGCGGGAGATGTTATCGAGAGCGTTGAACTCGGCTACGAAGTCGGCCCATGGCTGACCGTTGACGAAGGCGTCAGACATCATTGTGGCACGGCTTTCATTATCGCGCAGCTGCTTCTGGACATCAAGCTTCATATTGGCTTTAACAGCTGTCAGAAGTTCGTCGGAGAACTGGCCGTCACGCAGCTTGGCAACCTCGGCGAGCAACAGCTCACGTACCTCATCGAGAGTCTGGCCATCCTTGGGAGTGCCATACATCACTACCATACCATTGTCGGCAAGACCGTAATGGAATGTGCCACTCCCAAGCGTCAGCTGGGGCTGGTTGATGTCGCGGTCGATAAGTCCGGCCGACCCATTGGATAGCAGTGTGGTCATTACTTCGATTACCTGAGCATCCTCATGTACAGCAGGGACTGTACGCCATGCCATATAGAGAGTCTCGGCATTGCGGCCTATCACGTCGGTGATTATCGGCTCGGTGATGGGAGCTTCCTTGACGACATTCAGATGCGGAAGCGAAGGGTTAGGCTCAAGGGCACCGAAGTAGCGCTCGATGATATCTACCACGCTGTCGGGCTCGAAGTCGCCTGAGAGGCAGATAGCCATATTGTTTGGCACATACCATATCTTATGGTAATTCTTGATATTGGTCAGCGAGGGATTCTTCAGGTGGGTCTGAGAGCCGAGTGTAGTCTGTGTGCCATAGGGATGACTGGGGAACATGAGGGCAAAAAGCTTTTCGATGACCTTGCGGCCATCGTTGGTCAGTGACATATTCTTCTCCTCATAGATGGTCTCAAGCTCGGTATGGAAACCGCGGAGTACGGGATTGGCGATACGGTCGGCCTGCACCTTGGCCCAGAGTTCAACGGCATTGGCGGGAATATCCTCGACATAGCAGGTGACATCATTGCTCGTATAGGCGTTGGTGCCTGTAGCTCCTATCGCAGCCATAAGCTTGTCATACTCGTTGGGGATAGCGAGCTTTGAAGCTTCGTAGCTGATCGAGTCTATCTGATGATAAATGTCAGCGCGGGCTGTGGAGTCGGTCGTATGGCGATAGACTTCAAAGAGCGATTCGATCTGATCAAGCATCGGCTTTTCGGCAGCATAGTCAGTAGTGCCAAACTGCTCCGTGCCTTTGAACATCATGTGCTCGAAGTAATGTGCCAGGCCGGTAGTCTCGGCGGGGTCGTTCTTACTGCCTACGCGCACGGGGATAAGGGTCTGTATGCGGGGTTTCTCGTGATTTTCAGTCATGAAGATCTTAAGTCCGTTGGGGAGCGTATAGATCTTGGCTTTGAGAGGGTCGCCGGGAATGGTATCATACTGATACTTTGCGGCCGAAAGGCTGAGCGAAGCCGCGGCCACGGCGAAGAGTGTCAGAAGATGTTTGAATGACAGTTTCATTGTGCTTTTTTTAGTTGGGAAAAAAACAAAACGGATGCTGACTCAAGATGTTTAGATAATGAGTACAGCATCCGCTGGTTATTTAGGATAGACTCCGGCAGCGGCTCAGAGGAGCCGCTCTGACCGCAGCTTTATTTTACGGCTACTTCAGTAGCTTCGACTTCGACGACATCATTGGGATAGATTCCTTCGATATCGTCCTTGCTACCTACTACGAGGCGATCAAACTCGCGCTGACCGGTACCGGCAGGGATCAGGTGACCGCAGATGACATTTTCCTTCATGCCCTCGAGTGTATCGGTCTTGCCGTTGATAGCAGCCTCGTTGAGCACCTTGGTTGTCTCCTGGAATGATGCGGCCGACATGAAGCTTGAAGTCTGGAGGGCAGCACGTGTGATACCCTGAAGGATCTGCTCCGATGTAGCGGGCACTGCGTCACGCACCTGGATGAGCTTCATATCGCGGCGCTTCAGCGATGAATTCTCATCGCGGAGCTTGCGGGCGGTTATAATCATACCGGGCTTGACATTCTCGCTGTCGCCGGCATCGACTACTACCTTCTTACCCCAGATGCGGTCATTCTCGTCCATGAAGTCACGCTTGTCGACGATCTGCTGCTCGAGGAAGCAAGTGTCGCCCGGATCGATAATGTTGACCTTGCGCATCATCTGGCGTACGATGACCTCGAAGTGCTTATCGTTGATCTTCACACCCTGGAGGCGATATACGTCCTGGACTTCATTGACGATATATTCCTGAACGGCTGTCGGGCCCATGATGTTGAGGATGTCGGTCGGAGTGATAGCACCGTCTGACAGGGGTGTGCCGGCGCGTACATAGTCGTCTTCCTGAACGAGCATCTGCTTCGACATCGGGATGAGATATTTCTTGACCTCGCCATTCTTGGCTGTGATCGAGATTTCGCGATTACCGCGCTTGATCTTGCCAAACTTGACTTCGCCATCGATTTCGGCGACGATAGCGGGGTTGGACGGGTTGCGTGCCTCGAAGAGCTCGGTAACACGGGGCAGACCACCGGTGATGTCACCGGCGCCACCTGCAGCGCGGGGAGTCTTGGCGAAGATATCACCGACCTTGATGTCGGCGCCTTCCTCGAGGATGAGGTGAGCACCCACAGGGAGTGAGTAGGTCTTGATGATGTTGCCGTCGGCATCGACGATATTGGCGTTAGGAGCCTTGGTGCGGTCCTTAGACTCGATGATGATCTTTTCGCGGACATTTGATGACTCGTCGCCCTCGACACGATAGGTGACATTCTCGATCATGTCGCTGAACTGGAGCTTACCTGCTACTTCAGATACTACAACGGTATTGAAGGGGTCCCACTCACAGATCAGGTCGCCCTTCTTGATGGTATCGCCATCCTTGAAGTAGAGCTTTGATCCGTAAGGTACGGGAGCCGAGGTCAGCATCATCTTGGTCTTGGGATCCATGATACGCATTTCGGCCATACGTCCGATAACTACCTCGACGGGACGGCCGTTGGCGCCCTTCTCATCTGTCACGACTGTGCGGAGCTCGTCGATCTCGAGGATACCGTCATAGCGTGAGGTGTGTGATGATACGGCTGCGATATTGCTTGCCACACCACCGACGTGGAATGTACGGAGGGTAAGCTGTGTACCGGGCTCACCGATCGACTGTGCTGCGATGACTCCGACTGCTTCACCCATCTGGACGAGGCGATTGTTGGAGAGGTTGCGGCCGTAGCACTTGGCGCAGACACCCTTCTTGCTCTCACAGGTGAGCACCGAGCGGATCTCGACTGACTCGATGGGTGACTCGTTGATGCGGTCGGCAGCGGCGTCATTGATCTCCTCGCCTGCCTTGACGATTACCTCGCCGGTCAGGGGATCGATGATGTCGTGGACAGATACGCGGCCGAGGATGCGCTCGCCCAGTGATGCTACTACATCGTCATTATTCTTGATCTCCTTGCAGACAAGGCCTCGGAGTGTGCCGCAATCCTCTTCGTGGATGATCACGTCATGGGCTACGTCGACAAGACGGCGGGTAAGGTAACCGGCGTCAGCTGTCTTAAGAGCGGTGTCGGCAAGACCCTTACGGGCACCGTGGGTAGAGATGAAGTATTCGAGCACCGACAGGCCCTCTTTAAAGTTAGCCAAAATCGGGTTCTCAATGATCTGGCCACCTTCGGCACCTGCCTTCTGAGGCTTAGCCATAAGGCCACGCATGCCGGCAAGCTGACGGATCTGGTCGCGAGAGCCACGGGCACCTGAGTCAAGCATCATGAAGACTGAGTTGAAGCCCTGGTTGGCCTCAGTCATCTGCTTCATCAGGACGTTGGTCAGTTTAGAGTTGACATGTGTCCAGATATCGATGATCTGGTTGTAGCGTTCGGTATTGGTGATGAAGCCCATCGCATAGTTGTTCATGACTTCTTCTACCTGCTCGTAGCCTTCCTGTACGATTGATTCCTTTTCGGCGGGGATGATCACGTCACCGAGGTTGAACGACAGGCCACCCTGGAATGCCATACGGTAGCCGAGATTCTTGATGTCGTCGAGGAACTGTGCTGAGCGGGGAATACCGCATTTCTTAATTACGCGCGAGATAATCGTGCGGAGTGATTTCTTTGAGAGGATCTCGTTGACATAGCCGATCTCCTTCGGCACGAACTGGTTGACGAGCACGCGTCCTACAGAGGTGTTCTCGACGAGATGCTTGATGGGGTTGCCATTTTCATCGACGTCGTCGACCATCACTGAGACGGGAGCGTGGAGTGTCACGCGGCCTTCGTTGTAAGCGATCTCGGCTTCTTCGGGACCATAGAATTTGAGGCCCTCACCCTTGTCGCCCTTGCGGAGCTTGGTGATATAGTAGAGACCGAGGACCATGTCCTGAGAGGGCACGGTGATAGGCGCACCGTTGGCAGGGTTGAGGATGTTGTGGGCACCGAGCATAAGCATCTGTGCCTCCAGTACAGCCTCATTGCCAAGGGGGAGGTGCACAGCCATCTGGTCACCGTCGAAGTCGGCATTGAATGCCGTACAAGCGAGAGGGTGGAGCTGGATCGCCTTGCCTTCGATCATCTTGGGCTGGAATGCCTGGATACCGAGACGGTGCAGAGTCGGAGCACGGTTGAGGAGCACGGGGTGACCCTTCATCACATACTCGAGGATATCCCATACGACAGGCTCCTTGCGATCGACGATCTTCTTGGCGCTCTTGACAGTCTTGACGATACCGCGCTCGATGAGTTTGCGGATTACGAAGGGCTTGTAGAGCTCGGCAGCCATGTTCTTGGGGATACCGCACTCGTGCATCTTGAGCTCGGGACCAACGACGATAACCGAACGTGCTGAGTAGTCGACACGCTTACCGAGGAGGTTCTGACGGAAGCGGCCCTGTTTGCCTTTGAGCGAGTCAGAGAGTGACTTCAGAGGGCGGTTGGCATCGGTCTTGACGGCTGATGACTTGCGTGAGTTATCGAGGAGTGAATCGACAGCTTCCTGAAGCATGCGCTTTTCGTTGCGGAGGATGACTTCAGGAGCCTTGATCTCGATGAGGCGTTTGAGGCGGTTGTTGCGGATGATGACACGACGATAGAGGTCGTTGAGGTCACTGGTAGCGAAACGACCGCCATCGAGGGGCACGAGGGGACGGAGCTCCGGCGGGATCACGGGAACAGCCTGCAGGATCATCCATTCGGGCTTGTTGCGATGCTTCGAAGCGCGGAATGACTCTACGACCTGGAGGCGCTTCAGAGCCTCGGCCTTACGCTGCTGAGAGCCATCGGTGTCGGCCTGGTGGCGGAGCTTGTAGGAGAGATCGTCCAGGTCAAGACGGAGCAGAAGATCATAGATAGCCTCGGCGCCCATCTTGGCGATAAACTTGTTGGGATCGCTATCGTCAAGAAGCTGATTCTCCTTGGGGAGCTTGTCGACGATATCGAAATATTCTTCCTCGGTCAGCAGGTCGAGTGCCTGTACGCCCTCGACCGTACCGGGCTGGATTACGACATAGCGTTCATAGTAGATTACTGAGTCGAGCTTTTTCGAGGGGAGACCCAGCAGATAACCGATCTTGTTGGGGAGTGAGCGGAAATACCAGATGTGTGCCACGGGAACGACGAGCTTGATGTGGCCCATACGTTCGCGACGCACTTTCTTTTCGGTCACTTCGACACCGCAACGGTCACACACGATACCTTTGTAGCGGATGCGCTTGTACTTTCCGCAGTGGCATTCATAGTCCTTGACCGGACCGAAGATGCGCTCGCAGAAGAGGCCGTCACGCTCGGGCTTGTAGGTTCGATAGTTGATTGTCTCGGGCTTGAGTACCTCGCCGCTCGACTTTTCAAGGATTTCCTCGGGTGATGAGAGTCCGATCGAAATCTTTGAGAAACCGTTTTTTGCCTTTGTTTCTTTTCTAAAAGCCATAATTGGTTGTAAAGGTATTTATGTTTTCCCTCGTATGCCCCGGACTGTATGGATAGTCCGGGGCGATAGGTCGTGGGAAGTAATGGTTTTTATCTGAATATTACTGCTCGAGATTGATGCTCAGACCCAGGCCACGGAGCTCGTGGAGAAGGACGTTGAGCGACTCGGGGATGCCTGCCGGCGGCATGGGATCGCCTTTGACGATTGCCTCGTAGGCCTTAGAGCGGCCGGTGACATCGTCACTCTTGACGGTCAGTATCTCCTGGAGGATGTGGGCGGCGCCGAATGCTTCGAGCGCCCATACTTCCATCTCACCGAAACGCTGGCCACCAAACTGGGCTTTACCGCCGAGAGGCTGCTGTGTGATCAGTGAGTACGGGCCGATGCTTCGTGCGTGCATCTTATCCTCGACCATGTGGCCGAGCTTAAGCATGTAGATGACACCCACGGTCGCGGGCTGGTCGAAGCGCTCGCCTGTGCCGCCGTCGTAGAGGTAGGTCTTGCCGTAGCGAGGAAGTCCGGCCTTGTCGGTCCATTCGTTCAGGTCG
>JAAVFS010000086.1 GCA_014800605.1 Bacteroidales bacterium
GACTTTGCACTGGCCGCAGCTACCCTTGCCGCCGCAGGCTGAGGGGAGGAAGATGTCGGCTCCGGCCATGGTGGAGAGCAGTGAGCCTCCTGAGGGGACGTGCACATCCATCTCATTGTTGATTGTCACTGTGACATCACCGCTTTTGACCATGAATTTCTTGGCTACGAGCAGCAGTCCTACTAAAAGCAATGTTATGCCCAGGAATATTCCGACTCCGGCGATAAGTGTCGGCCCTAAAAGGCCTGATTGTTCTACTAATATCATGGTTTAAAGCTTTATACCTAAGAAACTCATAAATGCTATGCCCATAAGAGCGGTGATTATGAATGTGATGCCGACTCCGCGAAGGGGTTTGGGCACATTTGAGTAGGAGTTGACGCGCTCACGGATGGCAGCGATGGCCACGATAGCAAGCAGCCAACCGATACCCCAACCGGCGCCTGCGCTGACTGCTGTCCAGACGCTACCGAAGTCGCGTTGCTGCATGAAGAGCGAGCCGCCGAGGATGGCGCAGTTGACGGCGATAAGGGGGAGGAAGATGCCGAGCGATGCGTAGAGGGCGGGGGAGTATTTCTCGACAGCCATTTCGACGAGCTGAGTCATGGATGCGATTACTGCAATAAACATGATCAGCGACAGGAAGCTGAGATCGACATCGGCATACTGTGCTCCCAGCCATGCCAGCGCTCCGGGGCGAAGTACGTACTGTTCAAGCAGGTAGTTGATAGGCAGGGTGATAAGGAGCATGAATGTGACTGCGACACCTAAGCCAAGTGCGGTCTTTACGTTTTTGCTCACGGCCAGGAATGAACACATTCCCAGGAAGTAGGCAAATATCATGTTGTCGACAAATATCGACCGTATGAAAATATTCAGATTGTCCATAGTGATTACTTGTCTTGCAGGTCTTTATTATAGCTACGTTGAATCCAGATGATGCATGCTACTACTATCAGTGCCATCGGGGGAAGAATCATGAGACCATTGTTCTGATAACCATGGTCGTAGCACCATTGAGGGATTACCTGATGGCCGAGGAGTGTGCCGCTTCCGAAGAGCTCGCGGACAAATCCGACGATGACGAGGATGATCGTGTAGCCGAGTCCATTGCCCACGCCGTCAAGGAATGAGGGCCAGGGTCGGTTGCTCATCGCAAAGGCTTCGAGGCGTCCCATCAGGATGCAGTTGGTGATGATCAGACCGATGAAGACTGACAGCTGCTTGCTGACATTGTAAGCGTAGGCCTGGAGCAGCTGATTGACGATGACTACGAGGCCGGCTACGACCACCAATTGCACGATGATACGGATGTTGGTGGGAATTGTGTTGCGTATCAGGGATATGATTACGTTAGAGAATGCCAGGACGGCTATTACGGAAAGTCCCATGACGATAGCCGGCTCGAGTTTTGCGGTCACCGCCAGGACTGAGCAGATGCCGAGAATCTGGACGACGACAGGATTGTTCTGTGACAGCGGGTTGAGGATTATGCTCTTGTATGATTTTTTTTCAGCCATGGCCTTTTATTTTTGATGTTGTTCGAGATATTGGCGGTAGGGGACGAGGCAGTTGTCGAGCATAGCGCCGACGCCTTTACTGGTGATAGTGCCTCCGGAAATACCGTCGACATAGTCGGCATCGCCGAGAGGATGCTGACCGGCCTTAACGATTTCGATGGGCAGGAATTTTCCGTCCTTAAAGAGGATCTTGCCTTTGAATCGTTCGCTGAAAAACGGTTTTTCGATTTCTGCGCCGAGACCCGGAGTCTCACCCTGATGAGAGAAGTAAGCACCGTAGACGGTTGTAGCATCTTCATTGAGAGCTATATATCCCCATATCGGTCCCCATAGGCCGTTGCCATTCATAGGGATGATGTATTTTGTGCCTATTTTGCTGTCAGTGAATATGTAGAGGGGAAGAAGACGCTCGGCAGCTGGTTTTTTGCTTTCATTGGCGACGTTGATGTCAAAAGCATTCTTGCCCTCGACGATCTGTCCGTCAGAATTGATGACAATGCCCTTGACGCAGCTATCGAACAGTGCTGTCACGCTGTCGATGCCTTCTGGATGCTGGTTGACACTCAGCAGGATCTGCTTCATTTTGTCGGCGTCAGCATTCTTCTGCTGAACCGGTTTGAGCGTGGTGGCGACTATGGCGAGAGCTGTGCCGACTACCAGGACTATACCTATTATATATAATAATGTGTATGTATTTGATTGCTTATTCATAATTCCAATCCTTTAGGCATTAACTTTAGCGCGATTCATACGGCGACGGATGTTGCACTGTACGACGCAATAGTCGATAAGCGGAGCGAATGCGTTCATCAGCAGGACGGCGAGCATGGCGCCTTCGGGATAACCGTTGTTGTAGGTGCGGATCAGGATGGCGATAACTCCGACAAGGAAGCCGTAGATGTATTTACCGGTGTTGGTGCGTGCGGCAGTGACAGGGTCGGTAGCCATGAAGACTGCTGCGAATGCAAAACCGCCGAGACAAAGCTGCTGCTCGACCGAGAGGAATGAAGCCGGATAAGTAGCTGTGGCAGTGAGGTGTGCTATCAGCGACATCACTGCACCGCCGGCGAATACTGAGAGGATGATGCGCCAGCTTGCGATTCCGGCAAGGAGGAGGATGGCGGCGCCGATCAGGATGCAAAGGGTAGAGGTCTCGCCTACGGAGCCGGGGATGAGCCCGAAGAACAGATCCCAATTGCTGAGCGTCGCGCCATTGATAGCTGTGAGATGCATGGAAGCATCTGTGCCGGCCATTGCAGCTACCTCACCGAGGGGGGTAGCTCCCGAGAATGAGTCGGCCACATTGCCACCAAGGCCGAGGATGGTGTCGCGGGCTATGAAGGGCTGGTCGCCACTCATGGAGGAGGGATAAGCGAAGAATAGGAAGGCGCGTGTCACCAGGGCTACGTTGAATATATTGTAGCCGGTGCCACCGAATACTTCTTTAACGAAAATCACTGAGAAGGCTGTAGCTACGGCGATCATCCAGAGCGGTGTGCCTATGGGGCAGATCATCGGGATCAGGATGCCTGTCACCAGGAAGCCCTCCTGAATCTCCTCGTTACGCCATTGAGCTACAATGAATTCGATGCCGAGGCCGACGAGGTAGCTGACTGCTATCTTGGGGAGGACGGCAAGGAATCCATAGAAGAACAGCTGCCAGAAGGGAAATGTAGTCATGCCGCAGGCAAGGTGATTCTGATAGCCCACATTGTACATGCCAAAAAGCAGGCAGGGCATCAGCGCCATGACTACAATGATCATTGTGCGTTTTGAGTCGATCGCGTCATGGATATGTGTGCCTGAGGTCGAGGTAGTGGTCGGGGTAAAGAGGAATGTGTCAAATCCGTCATAGACCGATTTGAACGAGTGTAAGCGTCCGCCCTCTTCGAAGTGAGGACGCATTTTGTCGAATGTTTTCTTTAGAATTTTCACAATATTCGGATTTATCGGAGCTACTATTCTAATTCTTTTCTCAGATATTCAAGACCCTCTCTGATGATGGACTGCAGGGGCATCTTGGAAGTGCATACATACTCAGCGACTGCAACATCCTCGGGGGCTATCTCATAGATGCCGAGAGCCTCCATCTGCTCGATGTTGCGCGAGAGGATGGCTTTGACGAGATACTCGGTCATGATGTCCATCGGGACGACTTTATCGTATTCGCCTGACATGATTATCGCACGGCGTCCGCCGAGCAGGCGTGCGTCAGGATTGAAGAGCTTATGGAGGAAGTGGCCGGGGAATGAGCGGCTGACACTCATTTTCTTGGGGGAAATTGAGGCCCATCCCATGAATTCGGTGACGTCGTCGCCCTCGGGGATGACGGTGATCTGGCGATAGGGGTTTCTAAGATATCCGTCGGGACCTACGTTATCGCCGGTAAAGACGTTGCCGCTGATGAAGCGTTTGTGCTCGCCTGTCTTTACGATGCGTCCGGTAGTGATAGATTCGATGTCGGCACCGATCACGGTCTTTATGTAGCCGGGATTCTCGACTTCGCTGCCGGTCAGAGCGATTGTCGTTTCGAAGCTGAGGATGTTTTGACTCAGCAGCTGCCCGATGCGTAGCAGTGTGAGGCCGTCCATGGTCCAGACGGTCTCGCCTTTGTTGACAGGGTGGGTGTTGGCGATGATTACGCCGGGATTGCCGCTGGGGTGGGGGCCACCGACATTGACCATCTCGGCACCTTTGATGTCGGGAATCGGCGAGCCTTCACGGCGGGCTACATAGACTTTGCCTTTGGTGAGTTTCTGGAGGGCCGCGACTCCGGCCTCGAGCAGGTCGCTATTCTTGGCCAAGCCGGCATCGAAGTTGCCGGCAAGGGGAGCTGTGTCGAGGGTGGAGATATAAATGTCACGTGGCTCTTTGTCGGGCTCGGCGACGATGTCGTAGGGGCGCTGGCGGATCATCGACCAGAGGCCTGATGACTGCAGGGCCGATTTGACTCCCCCGGCATCCGCGGATGCCGTGAGGGGGATATTGAATGATGTCGCCGATGCGTCCGGGGTGATTTCTATTCTCAGAAGTTTTCTGCGCTCGCCGCGGACTATTGCTTTGATTTTACCGCCGGCGGGAGAGGTCAGGACAATCTCGGGGTGTCTTTTGTCGGCAAGGACTGCTTGTCCCCCTTTGACTGAATCGCCTTCCTTGACTACCGGCTTAAGGGTCAGACCGGGAAAGTCATCGGGGATCAGGGCGATTGTTTTAGGTGTGATATATGGAGCACTCGCCGGATCTCCTTCAGGACGACCGATTATATTCAGATCAAGACCTTTTTTAATGTGCAGTGTGATACTCATGGCTTGATTACTTTAAAAACGCACAAATTTAAATGAAACTTTAGAATTGGTTAATATCTTTAACAAAAAATAATGTTTTCAATGTTCAAAAATATTTTTAAATCTGCATATGACGAAAAAAATGCTATGAAAATTTTGACAGCAAAAAATATAATGGTACTTTTGCGAAACGCTTGCATATAAATTTGCGCTAACTGTGCTAAGGCTATATGGGCGATTTGATGAGATTATTAACCGATCCTTAAATCCAAAAACAGAAGAAATTCAGAGATTTAAAAATTCACAATTTATCAATCAATATTTATATCACTTTA
>JAAVFS010000087.1 GCA_014800605.1 Bacteroidales bacterium
GGGCGCCTACGCGCACGCGGTCAAGCAGCGATATGAAGTCTGAGTCGGTCTGGCGATAGATCTTTTTGAGCTCGATAGGGATGAGGTTATGCTCGCGGAAGACTCTGGCCGAAAAGAAGAATGGGTTGGGGTAGTAGCGTGACAGGATGTCGCGCATATCACCGGTCACTACAGGTTCGAGCTGAAATATGTCGCCGACGAGCAGCAGCTGCTTGCCACCGAACGGCTCGTGGCGCCGGCGGCAGTAGACTCTGAGGATGCGGTCCATAAAGTCGATGATGTCGGCGCGCACCATCGAGATCTCATCGATGATGATGAGGTCGAGGCTCTTGATCAGGCGGCGGTGTTCGCGGGAGTATTTGAGACGCTGTTTGAGCCGGTCAGGCGCCAGGTCAGGGTCGTCAGGCAGCAGAGGCTTGAATGGGATGCGGAAGAAGGAGTGCATCGTGACACCTCCGACATTGACGGCCGCGATGCCGGTCGGTGCGAGCACGACAAAGTTCTTACGCGTATTGGCAGTGATGTATTTCAGGAAGGTTGACTTGCCGGTGCCGGCTTTTCCGGTCATGAATATGCTGTGCGTCGTGTGGTTGACGAGGTTCCAGACGTTCTGAAATTCCGGGTTGTCAAGGTCGATGGTCTTGTTGTCCATAGCTTTACAAGTCAGATCTGAGAGTGTCGAGATCGAGCGATGCAAGCTCCCAGACCGACATGGCATTCTCAAGCTGCTTGTTGGCCTCAGCATGCTTCGTATAGATATCGGGATCGGTTGATCCTTCTGCTATCTGCTTCTCAATATCAGCTATTTGCTCCTCGATTTTGGAGATCTCGGCTTCGGCCTCATGCACTTTTTTCTCAGCGCGGCGGATTATCTTCTCGCGTTCGCGCTGCTCAGCGTAGGAGAGGCGACGTGTCTCCCGCTCAGGTGCGGCAGCCGGCTGTGGCTCAGCCTTGGGAGTCTTGGTTTTTGAAGCCTCCTTCTCAATCTTTCCTGTGGGCGATTTTGAGAGCTCCAGTTCAGTAAGTGATGCGATCTTTTTCTTTTCGAGGAACTCGTAGATGCCGCCAAGACATTCGCGCACTTTACCTCCTCCGAATTCATACACCTTTTCGACAAGTCCGTCGAGAAACTCGCGGTCATGGCTGACGAGGATCACAGTGCCGTTGAAGTCCTTGATAGCCTGCTTGAGTATGTCCTTTGTAGCCATGTCGAGGTGGTTGGTTGGCTCGTCGAGTATCAGCAGATTGACCGGCTCGAGGAGCAGGCGGATCATGGCGAGTCGGGTCTTCTCGCCTCCTGACAGCACTTTGACCTTCTTGTCAGACGCTTCGCCGCCAAACATGAAGGCGCCGAGTATGTCGCGTATCTTCGTGCGGATATCGCCGACTGCCACGCGGTCTATCGTGTCGAAGACCGTGATCTCGCCGTCGAGCATCTGAGCCTGATTCTGAGCGAAATAGCCTATCTTGACATTGTGGCCTACCTTTAGCGTGCCGTCGAAGGGGATCTCTCCCATTATGCACTTGACAAGCGTGGATTTACCCTCACCGTTTTTGCCGACAAAGGCTACTTTCTCTCCTCGCTTGATGGTGAAAGTGGCATACGAGAATACCTGATGATCGCCGTAGGCTTTGCCCACACCGTCGGCTATCACGGGGTAGTCACCCGAACGCGGTGCATCAGGAAAGCGGAGGTTGAGGTGGGAGGTGTCGACCTCATCGACTTCTATGCGTTCTATCTTGGCGAGCTGCTTGATGCGGCTCTGCACCTGGACCGACTTTGTCGCCTTGTAGCGGAAGCGCTCGATGAAGTCCTCGGTGTCCTGGATTTGCTTCTGCTGGTTCTGATAGGCGCGCATCTGCTGCTCAAGGCGCTCTTTGCGGAGCTGAACGTATTTCGAGTAGTTGACGGAGTAGTCGTAGATCTTTCCGAGTGAAATTTCGATTGTGCGATTGGTGACATTGTCGATAAACGCGCGGTCATGGCTGACCAGTACGACAGCATTGGCCTTCGAGGTCAGGAAGTTCTCAAACCACTGTATTGACTCGATGTCGAGGTGGTTGGTGGGCTCGTCAAGCAGCAGCACATCAGGTCGGCGGAGTAGTAGCTTGGCAAGCTCGATACGCATACGCCAGCCGCCGCTGAACTCTGACGTCGGGCGATTGAAATCATCACGGGAGAAGCCCAGACCCAGCAGAGTCTTTTCTATCTCGGCTTCGGCATTCTCCGATTGCGCTATGGCGAGTTGCTCCGAAAGGGATGTCAAGCGGTCGATAAGCTCCTGATATTGTGCTGATTCGTAGTCGGTAGCATCAAGTAGCTGCTGATTGACGCGGTCATACTCCTCGCGCATCCTGTCGATATGCGAGAAGGCTGTCCTGACTTCCTGGATGACGGTAGCTGTGTCGCTTATCGTCATGTGCTGAGGAAGATAGCCTATCGTAGTGCCTTGCGGGACGGCGACAGAGCCTGAGGTGGGGTTTTGCAGTCCGGCTATGATTTTGAGCATAGTCGACTTGCCTGCGCCATTTTTGCCGACCAAAGCTATGCGATCTTTTCGGTTGATGACGTAGTTGATGTTGTCAAACAGCGACTTGGCGCTGAACTCAACAGAGAGGTTGTTAATCGAAATCATACTGCAAAGTTAGGGATTTGCAGCGGGATGTGCAAGCGCTTAGCGACGCCCTGATCGGTGCAGACGTGTCTCGGTTATCACGATGTCGAGCGGTACGTCGTGAGGCTCAGCCTCGATTGTGTCAAACAACTGAAAATCATAGCCTACACCCACTGTGACGCTCTTGGCGCGGGAGAGCAGGCGGTCGTAGTAGCCGCGTCCGCGTCCTACGCGATTGCCCTCAGAGTCAAATGCAACAGCCGGCACTATTATCATGTCGATATCGTCGATATCGGTGGTCTCGTCGCCGAGCGGCTCTTCGATGCGGAATGCTCCTAAATGTAGGCGCGTGCGCTCGTAGGGGAGGATGTCGAGGTCGAGGCCATTGACTCTGGGCAGAAAGAAGTGCTTCCTGCCATGCCACTTGCCGATGAAGTCGATGGTCGAGAGCTCGTCAGGGAGCGAGTAGTAGATAAGTATGTTGTCGGCAAGCATAAACTGGGTCAGCTTCTCAAGCTGATCAAATACCGCCTCGGCTGCTCTTTGGCGGTCAGCGTCAGTCAGGAGCGACTTGTGATTGCGGACATGGCGACGTATCTCATCTTTTTTCATAGTGTATTGCGGTTAAGATTTACATATTATCATAGTCACTCTTCAGCTTCCGGCGATTCGTAGGGGATCAGAGGGGTGCTGTCGAGGATAGTCGATAAGGCTGTGGAGACGGTCTTGTCTATGGTGTTGAATATCTCATAGTAGGCCGACATTCCGATGGCATCGCGTGCTATCAGAGCCTTTAATTGAGTAACAATCAGTTCGCTTGATTGTTTGATGTAATACCACTGAGCCGGGATGCCATTCTTGACACAGTAGGCTACAAACTCATCGATCAGCGCATAGTCGGGCGGCAGGAGCTTGAGCAGGCTGCTGACATCAGTAGCTTTAGACAGCTTCTCGCGATTGGTATCGGCATAGTTGAACGCGAACTTCTGGAGAAGCCCCGCATTGGCTACCTTAATATAGTAGTTGGTGATACCCGTCGTGTCGTTGGGCACAAAGAGGTCGGGGATGATGCCGCCTCCACCGTAGACGGTGCGACCGCCCGAGGTCGTGTAGGCTAGCGACTTGTCTATGATCATTGAATCGGCCGAGAAGACCTCGCCTCGCTCGTAGCGTGAGATGATGTCGTGATTGTAGCTCTCGGAGTCGGAATAGTCCTTCTGGATGCTTCGGCCCGAAGGGGTGTAGTAGCGTGCTATCGTCAGGCGGATAGCGCTTGAATCTGGCAAGTCAAACTGCTGCTGTATAAGGCCTTTGCCGAACGATCGGCGACCTATGATCCAGCCGCGGTCGTTGTCCTGGATGGCTCCTGCAAAGATCTCGCTTGCGCTGGCCGAATACTCGTCGATGAGCACGGTGACACCGGCCGACTTGAATGTACCGTGGCCGTCAGCCGGGATATAGGTCTCGTCGCGACCATCGCGACCGCGGGTGTAGACGATCATTTCGCCCCGCTCAAGAAACTCATTGGCCATCATGATGGCTATCTCCATGAAGCCGCCACCGTTGCCGCGCAGGTCTATGATGAAATCTTTCGCTCCCTGCAGAGAGAGAGACGCGATCCCCTGGAAAAATTCGTCAAAGGTAGTGCGTCCGAATTTGTCGACCTTGATATAGCCTACACCGTCGTCGATTATGTAAGTTGCTACCACGGAGTTGACCGGGATGTCGCCGCGCACGATGTCGTATGTCAGAGTCTTCGGAGTGTTGGAGCGACGTATGCCGAGCGTGACTTTTGAGTCCTTCGGACCGCGCAGATTGTGTATCACGGAGTCATTGGTGATCTTCTTGCCGGTAAAGTCGCGGCCGTCTATCTCTATGATTCTGTCGCCGGGGACGATGCCGACACGTTCTGCCGGGCCACCTGCGATAGTCTCGATGACGGTGACGGTATCCTCCTGGATGGTAAAGCTGATGCCGATCCCCGAAAATGATCCGTCGAGGTCTTCGTTGATAGCCTGCAGGTCGGAGGCGGGGATGTAGACTGTGTGAGGATCGAGACTTGACAGTATTTCAGGTATGGCGGTCTCTATAATGGAGTCGATGTCGAGCGTGTCGACATATCGCTCCGTGACGAGGTCGATGACGGAGTCGAGCTTGTTGGGCGCGTGAGCCGGTTTGCGGGGCGAGATGAGCATGGCTGCTGCCACACCGGCCACAAATGTGAGGGCGAATAGGAGGGGAATCCAGGGATATATCTTTGATCGCTTCATGAATTGATGTTTTGGATGTGGACGCATTCTACTCCGGCTCGTGTCAGCAGGTCGATGCCATCAGTCAGACGGTAGAGCTCGTGGAAGACGACGCGCTTGATTCCGGCCTGGATTATGAGCTTCGAACATTCCAGACACGGGCTCGCCGTGACGTAGAGGGTCGCGCCGTCGCTTGAGTTGTTGCTGCGGGCTACTTTGGTGATGGCGTTGGCCTCGGCGTGCAATACGTAGGGCTTTGTCAGTCCATCCTCATCTTCGCAGACATTCTCAAAGCCTGAGGGGGTGCCGTTGAATCCGTCGGATATGATCATCCCGTTTTTGACTATGATGGCACCGACCTTGCGGCGCACGCAGTAGGAGTTTTCGGCCCAGATTTGCGACATTCTTAGGTAGCGCTTGTCGAGGAGCTCCTGTTTGTCAGGCTGTTTTGGAGATGTCATAATTGGTAGATAGTGCTGCTTTAGTCTGCAAAGATAGTGATTATTACAAATATCAGGCTAATGTCATATTATAAATAATGTGGGATTTAGAAAAATAACCTGAAAGACCGACAAAAAATAACGGGAGGATGTCGAGTTGACATCCTCCCGTATTGGTCAGTTGCGAACTGTCTTAGAGTTTCTCTATGAATGCACGGAGGTCATTGTTTTCAGGCATGATTTCGAGCATGCGTGAGAAGTAGACTTTTGCGTTTTCAGTGTCTTTGTTCTTGAGTGCATAGTTGCCCATGCGGTTGAGGCACTGGAGGTAGATATCCTTCTGCTTGACAAGGTTTTCAGGATCCTGGTCCATGAGGTCAACTACATCCTTGAATGCGTTGAATACAGTCTCGTTGTCCTGGCTTCCTTCAGCTACGTAGGTCAGTGTAGCGCGGGTCTGGAGCACGCGGGCATTGTCAGGCACGCGCTCTACCACCTTGTTGGCTACCTCAAGACCCTTGACAGCAAGCGCGTGGCTTGATTCGGGTACAGTGTCAGAGAGAGCGGCATTCTGGTAACGGCGTGCAAGCATCAGCAGGTCGTTGGTAGAGTAGTCACCCTTGTCGACGTAGTTCTGGAATGCCTCGGCAGCCTCTGTATAGCGGCCTGCTGAGGTGTAGGCTGCTGAGAGCTCTTTGAGAAGGTCGTTTTTCTCGGGAGCGATAGCGATAGCATTTTCGATCTGCACTACTGCGAGTGAGTCCTGGCCGACTTCTCTGAGTACTTCAGAATAGGTGGTGAAGTCGTTGCTGGTGAATTCCTGCTTGGGGTGAGCGAAGAAGCGTTCAGCTACGCGGGCTGCTTCGGGATAGTTTTTGAGTGCGGCAAGGTCAAGAAACTGCATGCGCTGCATGTAAAAGTTGTCGGGATCCTGCGCGAGGAGCTTGGTAGCAAGGTCGTAAGAGTCCTGATATTTCTGGCCGAAATAGAGGAGGCCGACATAGCGCTGTTTGTCCTTGTCAAAGTGGTTGGGGTTCTGGATATACTTGCCGTACTGGTCGGCAGCCATTGTGAGCTGGTTGTTCTCGTAGTATTTCTCTGCGAGTTCGCGCTGGGCGAGAGCCGAGTTAGGCTGCTTTTCTAGGAGCTCCTTCAGTTTGTTGATAGAGAAGTTGGGGTTGACGTGGAAATACGCGCGTGCATATTTTACGTATGCCTCGGGATAGGTCATGTTGGTGTCATACATCTGCGCATTCTCGTAGAAGGCAGCTGCTCCGCCGGGGTTGCTCTCAGCGATCATGTCAGCCTCGAGGATGTAGGGGGCGGGGTGGTTCTTCTCGGCTTTCTTGGCATCGGAGAGATATTTTTCGATTTCCTTGTTGTAGCCTACGGGGTCTACATTGTAGTAAGCGCGTGCTATATCGGTCAGCAGGTCGGCATTCTTTTTGCCGCGAGCCTTAGCCTCTTTGAAGTTTGCTTCGGCTGCAGCGCGGTTGCCCTGCATCAGTTCAAGAGCGCCGAGACCTACGTAGTTGTAGGGGTCCTCAGGATCGATAGCAAGACCTGCCTTGAAGTTTTTGAGAGCGTCGGCATAATCCTTTTCGAGGAGTTCTACCTGGCCGAGA
>JAAVFS010000088.1 GCA_014800605.1 Bacteroidales bacterium
ACCACAGGCTTGATCCATCACTCCTCAGAGCTATCTGTCGGAATGATAATCGAGCATACCCGATTCGGACAGGGTAAGATTGTCAGCATCGATACGGCAGCTAATGAGCACAAGATTACAGTACAATTTTCCAACGTAGATACTAAAGTGCTTTTGCTCAAGTACGCGAAATTTAAAATCATAAACTGATGAAAACAAACCACATCCCAACGCCATTCTATGTAGTCTACGAAGATAAACTACGCCGGAATCTTGACCTGATTACTTATGTCGAAGAGAAGGCCGGGGTTAAGATCATACTGGCCTTTAAGGCCAATGCGTTATGGCGCACATTCCCGATATTCAGAGAATATAAGAGAGACTGTACCGCCAGCTCACTCAATGAGCTCAGACTTGGCTTGGAAGAACTCAGAGGGGAGGTGTATTCCTACTGTCCGGCATATACCGAAACAACAATTGACGAATACCTTGAGGGAAGTACACATATTACCTTTAACTCCGTCCATCAGTATCTGCGTTTCAATTCACGTCTTGAAGAGTACAACTCCCGTGTACCCGAAAATCGTCGGGTTTCTCCCGGCTTGAGAGTCAACCCTCAATGCTCCGTAATCGAAACAGATATATACAATCCGGCTCTTCCCGGTAGTCGATTCGGAGTTACCGCCGAGATGCTCGACGGTAAGCTCCCGGAAGGTATCGAGGGATTTCATTTCCATCAGCTCTGCGAATCGACATCGTATGACCTCGAAAAAGTGCTGCACGCATTTGAAACTCAGTTCGGAGAATTTCTACCGAAGCTGAAATGGGTCAATATGGGTGGCGGTCATCTTATGACTAAAAAGGGGTATGACGTTGAGCACCTGATTTCGATTCTTCGCTCCTTCAAAGAAAGACATCCCGGCATAGAGGTTATCCTCGAGCCCGGAAGCGCTTTCACCTGGCGAACAGGAGATTTGATTACGTCCGTAGTCGATATCGTTGAGAATCAGGGAATAAAGACTGCTATCATCGACGCGTCATTTGCATGTCACATGCCAGACACCCTTGAAATGCCCTATAAACCGATTATCTCAGAGGCATCTCAGTCGGAGGATGCGAAATATGTCTACCGACTTGGTGGTAACTCCTGTCTTAGCGGTGACTTTATGGGCGACTGGAGTTTCAACCGACCGCTTGAAATAGGGGACAGGCTGACATTGGAAGACATGAACCACTATACTACCGTAAAAACAAATATGTTTAATGGCATACAGCATCCGTCCATCGTGCTTTGCGACAAAATTGGTGATTGCCAATATCTAAGGACATACGATTATTCTGACTACAAGTCCAGAATGTCATAATCATATAAGGGCGATGACAAGCAAGAATCGCCCTTATATTTTTCTATTGCAGTTATCTGATAGCGGACATCCAGCGCACCTTTTCATCTTACGCTTCCTGTACAGTCTATATACTATAGCCGTAACAGCGCCTGTAATCATAACAGATACGACAATCCACTGAGCTACGAGACCCATTAACTACTTAATTAAAGGAAGTATTCGCTTAAATTCAGATTCAAAATTAGGCGTTAAGACACCTGTCCCTATGGCTTCCTCAATCTCAGCAAAAGACCAGAAGCGTCCCATATCTATCTCCTCAGGGTCAATATCGACTTTAAAGGTATCTTTGTTGACTATAATCATAAAGACATTCACCAGTTCTCGCTCTACATCGCTCTGAAATACATAGCTTTCTATCTTCTGAGGGGATATGACATTTATACCAAGCTCCTCAAAAGCCTCACGCCTCAATGCGTCCTCAAAAGCCTCGCCAAAATCCACATGCCCCCCCACAGCCGTATCCCACTTCCCCGGCTGTATATCCTTTGACATAGAACGTTTTTGCAGATATATCTCATTGTCAGGTGTAACGACATGGAGATGCACGACGGGGTGAAGCAACATAGATCCTGAGTGACACTCTTTGCGAGTAGCCGATCCAATAGTTACTCCGTGCTCATCGACCAGCGGAAACAGTTCGTCAGACTTCATAGTTTTAATTTAGAGATTTTCGCAGCTAATTGAGAAGGGGATAGCGTCTCAGCATATTTGTCAAAGGAAAGTCGGAAATCACACGCAGCGAAGTTGGAGCATCCAAAAGCCGTCTTACCTTTCTTGATAACACCAACGCCACACTTCGGACACTTGATCATTTCATAATCGGTGACCTTAGGCTTGCGTTGAGCCGGCTTCTTTGCTTTGGTTGCCTTGGCCTTGACGGCATCCTGCACGTTTATATGCAGATTAGAATTGTCGCTGAGCACATTCAATACAATCTCGTCAATCTGTTTTTTCAGATCGTCAACGAAAGTCGAGGCTGAATACTCTCCGCGCTCAATCTTGCGCAGGCGGTTCTCCCAGATGCCTGTCAGTTTTGGACTCTTAAGGAGTTCCTGATTGATTGTCTCAATCAAGGCTATTCCGGCAGAAGATGCTATTATATTTTTACGCTGACGGTAGATATATTTTCGCTTGAACAGAGTTTCAATAATCGCGGCTCGGGTAGACGGGCGCCCAATGCCATTCTCCTTCATAGCTTCACGCAAGGTCTCATCGTCAACGGTCTTACCTGCTGACTCCATCGCTCTAAGCAGCGTAGCTTCTGTATAGTATTTGGGCGGCTGAGTAGCTTTCTTAACGAGCGAGGGTGCATGCGGGCCTGATTCGCCAACGACAAACGGGGGGAGAATCTTCATATCGTCATCCTTGTCATCTTTCTGACTGTCAGACGAGTCAGTGGTGAGGACATCCCGCCAACCTTGGTGTGTAATAACCTTACCCGTAGTTTTGAAGTCTACACCGGATGAACGGCCATTAACAACAGTCAATTGGAATTGGCAGTCAGGATAGAAGGCGGCGATGAATCTTAACGCAATCAGATGGTATAATTTCTTTTCATCACCTTGGAGCACTGTGGGACTTTCACCGGTAGGGATAATCGCGTGGTGATCCGTCACCTTTGCGTTATCAAAGATTCGAGTAGGCCTTATGATGGGTTTCGAGAGAACAGGTTCAGTCCACTTAGCATAGGGGGTCATCCGCCGCATAATTCCGTCAATCTTCGGATAAATGTCAGTAGAAAGATATGTCGTGTCTACACGCGGATATGTCGTCACCTTCTTTTCGTAAAGCGACTGAATACGTTGCAAAGTTTCGTCAGCAGTCCACCCCCAACGTTTATTAGCCTCAACCTGCAGGGTGGTGAGGTCAAAGAGTCGGGGAGGAGCCTCTTTGCCTGATTTTTCTGTAATATCAGTTATTTCAAATTCCTGCCCTTTGACCCGCTGAAGAGCGAGATCAGCATCAGTCTCTGAATTGAAACGGCCCAGTTGAGAATTAAAAGTAACGCCTTTATACTCGGTTTTCAATTCCCAGAAGTCAGCCGATTTAAACGCTTCGATTTCCTTTTGGCGCTTGACGATCATGGCGAGGGTAGGGGTCTGGACTCGACCGACCGAAAGTACATTTCCCGGCGATGAATATTTTAACGAATAGAGTCTTGTCGCGTTCATGCCGAGAATCCAGTCGCCAATAGCACGAGATAGTCCGGCATGATACAGATTGTTAAAATCCGACTCCGGTTTTAATGATTTAAACCCTTCGCGAATAGACTCGTCGGTCAACGATGAGATCCACAGGCGCTTGACAGGGCACTCGATACCAGCTTTTTGCATCACCCATCGCTGGATCAGCTCACCTTCCTGTCCGGCATCACCGCAGTTGATGACTTCATCCGCTTCCGAAATAAGGCTTTTTATTATATTAAACTGTGTCTCAATATACTTCTCAGGAATTACCTTAATCCCAAAACGCTCCGGCAACATCGGAAGAGAGCCTAACGACCAACGCTTCCAGCGGTCAGTGTAGTCAGCCGGTTCCTTGAGTGTACACAGATGACCAAACGTCCATGTTATCCGATAATTTTCATTCTCAAAATAACCGTCACGCTTTGTCTTCGCGCCCAGAACATTAGCGATGTCTCGGGCTACACTCGGTTTCTCAGTAATACAGAGTATCAAAATCAGTCAATAGTAATATTGGTGCGATACGGACCATAGACAGTGTATACGATCAGAGTGTCCGCAGATCCATAATTCTTATTCAAAGGGAAATCCACCTCGACATTAATAATGCCATCATCCTCCCACTGGAAATAGCGTTGGAAGTCAACTCCATCAATGTCTGAAGCTCTCATAATATCTCCGTCACCACGGTGAATCTGGGCCGAATCAATTCTCGCAGATGTGTGAGGTACGCCTAAAAGTGATACACTCATACGACTTACTTCATCCGAATTGTTATTATTGATCTCTGTGACCTTCAGGACAAGCGGATGCTTCCTACTGTTAGAGCCTGCACGAAACGCCTGACCGACTCCGGATATTACCGCAAGTGACAGCAGCGCAGTCAACACAATCCGTCTGTTCATATTAAATACTCTTTTCATTATGTTTTGCCTCATTCCAAAGCTCGTCGAGTTCGCCAAGCGTAAGATCCTTGATATTCTTGCCGGATTTTTTGACAGTCTCTTCGATGTAATTAAATCGGTGTATAAACTTTTTATTCGTTCTGTCTAAGGCTGTATCGGGATGAATCTTGAATAAGCGGGCCGCATTTACCAGGCTGAAGAGGATGTCACCCATCTCGGCTTCCATCTCGTCAGGCGACATTGAACTTGATGCAGCCTCAAATTCCGAGATTTCCTCTTTGACTTTGTCCCATACCTGTGAAGGTTCTTCCCAGTCGAATCCGACATTTGCAGCCTTCTCTTGAATGCGATATGCCTTAATCAGAGGTGGGAGTGCAGCTGGCACGCCGGACAGCACGGTCTTGTTGCCTCCCTTTTCCTTAAGTTTGATCTGCTCCCAGTTCTGTTCTACTTCGTGAGCGTCCTTTGCCTTGACCTCACCGAAAATATGGGGATGACGGAAAATCAGTTTCTCATTGAGCGCATCAGCAACTGCCGCGATATCAAACTCACCTTTTTCTTCACCTATCTTGGAATAAAACAGGACGTGGAGGAGCACGTCACCCAGTTCTTTCTTGATATTGGGAGTATCTTCGGTAAGCAGAGCGTCGGAGAGTTCGTATACCTCTTCGACAGTGTTCGGACGTAGCGACTGGTTG
>JAAVFS010000089.1 GCA_014800605.1 Bacteroidales bacterium
CATCAGCAATGCCGCACATATCGGGAAATATACAAGTGCTAAAACCGGTACTTATGAGACAACTCTGACCCACGACGGCGTTTCAGTCAATGTCTCAAGCATCCTTACGAAAAGCGACAACGGTGTGGCATTCGCGCTCCCCAAAAACTGGTATAACGGAGTCGGAGAGTACACAATATCTGTCAACGCTCCGGCCAACATTTTTGAAGGCTTCGCAGCCGGTGGTGAACAGATCGCGTTCTCCAACGACGAGCCCATCTCCACGACATTCACCGTCGCCGATCCGGAGCTACCGGAAAGGCTCGACTTCTATATGCGCTCCGCCGGTGCCACTGCCTACGAGATAGCCGACGACGAGACCGTCAATGTGCGCCTGATGCACGGCGACCAGGCTCTCGGCCTCAAGATATTCGTCAAGTGGACTCCCGAAGGATCCTCCTCGCATATCGCCGCCAAAGCCGCCGAAGGATTCAGCGAACATGACGGCGACATGGAGATATCATTGCCGGGAGAACTCGAATACTACACCACCCGCGGCAGCGTAACCTCGCCTGTCAAGACCATCAGCTTCACACGCGCCAACGCTGACGACACCAACACAGGCATCGACACCCCGGAGATACTCAACATTCCCCTCGAAGAGGGTCTCTACAATCTCAGCGGCATTCGCGTCAGCCAGACCCCGAGCCCCGGCTTATACATCCGCCGCAACACCGACGGGACAACACGCAAGGTAATCGTACGCTGACCTATATATAAACGCTGAATAACAGAATAGCCACGAACAGGGCACGCTCTATCGAGCTTAACCTTGTTCGTGGCTATCATTATATTGTTAAAATAAAAGCGCGAGACGATAGACGGCGAAGGCTGCTACCCACGCCAGTGCCGTATTATATAATACGGAGAATGCGCCGTAGCGCCAGCTGCCGGTCTCGCGCGCAATGGCTGCTACGGATGCCAGGCAGGGACAGTAGAGGAGGATGAAGACCATCAAACTGAGTGCGGCGGGCACCTCAAAGTCGCCGGAGGACTTCAGTCGCTCGCCCAAGGTAGCATCCTCCACGACTTCATCGCCGGTATAGAGGACACCGAGTGTTGAGACAACAATCTCCTTGGCCGGGACGCCTGCGAGGACTGCGATGGTGGCACGCCAGTGGAATCCGATGGGCGACATGACGGGAGTAATCGACTTGCCGATCATCTCCAGATAGGAGTCGCGCGACGGGTCTATGTGTGAGTCGTCATAGACGGTTGCAACTTTTGCGGTAGACTCGGACTGCTCTACCTCATCATTGTGAAGGGGGAAATAGTTGAGCGCCCAGACTACGATGCTGCCCACGAGGATGATGCCGCCCATCTTTTTGAGATATTCACGGCCCTTGTCCCACATGTGGCGCACGGTGGTCTTGAACGACGGGAGGCGGTAAGGGGGAAGCTCCATGACAAAGGGGGTCTCGTCGCGCTTGAAGAAGAAGCGGCGCAGGAGCTTGGCTGTCAGCACAGCCGCCAGCACGCCAAGAAGATACATTGACATGATGACAAGCGCGGCGTGGCCGGGGAAAAAGGCTCCGACCAACAGGACATAGAGCGGAAGGCGAGCAGAGCATGACATGAACGGATTTATCAGCACTGTGATGATGCGGCTTGAGCGGCTCTCGATGGAGCGCGTCGCCATGATGGCGGGGACATTGCATCCGAATCCCATCATCAAGGGGATGAACGACTTACCGTGCAAACCGATGCGGTGCATCAGTTTATCCATGATGAAAGCTGCGCGAGCCATGTAGCCGGAGTCCTCCATGAATGAGATAAAGAAGTAGAGGATCAGGATGTTAGGGAGAAAGACGATGACGCCCCCTACTCCACCGATGACACCATCGGCGAGGAGGTCCTTGAGCGGGCCGGATGAAAGATTGTCGCCGACGGCAGTACTGAGTTTATCGACGAGCCACTGAATCCATTCCTGGGGATATTGCCCCACGGCGAATGTCATCCAGAAGATAAAGAACATTATCGCCAGAAAGATCGGGAAACCGAATAGCTTGTTGGTCACGAATGTGTCGATGATCTGAGTCGAGGTGACCTTTGTGTGATTGTCGACCTCCATGGTCTCGGCAAGAGCACCGGCGATAAAGCCATATTTTTCGTTGGCTACTAAAGAGTTAATATCTTCGTTGTGGCTTCTCTCTATGGCGGCCGTCAGTCGGTCACGCGACGCAAAAATAGCGTCGGCAGAGTCGAGGTCGCTGACAATGCGCTCTATCTCGGCATCGCGCTCGAGGAGCTTAATGGCGAGATAGCGGGGGGCAAATTGAAGGAGCTTGACATTGTCGGCCTTGATGGCGTCCTTGATAGAATTGACGGCACGCTCCACGTCGCTACCGAGGGAGACATGGACGTGGCGCACCTCGGTGTTGCGATATTCGTAGACATCGATGATGGTATCAAGGAGTTTGTCGATACCCTCGCCTGTGCGTGCCGTGGTGGGAACGATAGGCACACCGATCATCTTGCCGAGTGTATGATAGTCGAGCTGACCGCCGTTGCGCTTAAGCTCATCAAACATATTGAGGGCGATGATCATCGGACGGTCCATATCAATGAGTTCGGTGGTCAGATAGAGGTTGCGCTCAAGATTGCCCGCATCGACGACATTGAGGATTATATCAGGATTTTCGTCCTTAAGATAGCGACGAACATAGAGTTCCTCGGGCGAATAAGCCGAGAGGGAGTATGTGCCGGGGAGATCGACGAAGTTGAACTGATAGTCGCGATAGCTGAAGGAGCGCTTCTTGGCATCGACCGTCACGCCGCTATAGTTGCCGACATGCTCGGAAGCACCGGACGCAATATTGAAGAGGGAGGTCTTTCCACAGTTCGGGTTGCCGATCAGAGCCACGTTGATCGTGTGGGAGTGTGAGTGGAAATTCCCGTTGAACGACTCACAATCCTCGGTAATGACGGCACCGGTACCCTGATTCATGTCGGGGGCAGCCTCGCCATCGGGGACTACTTCGATCAGATCGGCCTCCGACCGACGGAGTGACACCTCGTAGCCCATCAGGCGATACTTTATAGGGTCGCGGAGTGGAGCCGAGAGGACAGCCACTACATTGCGACCACGGACGAAACCCATCTCCATGACACGCTTGCGGAACGCTCCGTGGCCGTGGATCTTGACTACAATGGCCTTTTCGCCGGTATTTAATTCGGATAAACGCATATAAAGTTAATCTTCAAGGAAACACTGGATTGAGCCGATCGGGAGGTTGCCCTTCATCTTGAGAGGGACTCTCCTGGGGTCGGTCGAAATCCAGGCAAACATATCGTCACTGCTCTTCTTGCCCTCATCGCTGGTGAATGTGAAGGTGATGTAGTAGGTCTCGACATTCTTACGGTCTATCTCTATCGACTGAACGCCGTGGTAGGTAATGCGGAGCAGCTCTTTCTTTTTGCCGGAGAAGATAGTCGCCTTGACCGACTCGCCGGGTTTCATGCGCGCGTAGTCGAGATGGCGCATATAGTAGAACGCGCTCAGGATGTCGACCGTCATTCCGGTAGCATGAAGAGTGGTGTCGATGACAGTGTCGATGGAGTCTTTCTTGCGGCGCTTGACGCGATGGCATTTGCCGATCACATCCTGCCCCTTGCGATGGAAGGTAATGCGATCATGCTTGTAGTCGCCATCCTCACGAGCGATTTTCTCGTAGAAAACGGGTTCGTAGGTTGTGGCATTGACGCGTCCGAGGAGAGTGTCGCGGACAGAATAGATATGGTCGGCCCAGGAGGCTGAGCGGCCGGTCAGTTTGGAGTTGAAGAAACCGTCCCCTGTCGACTCGGTGTCGATAGTGACGCTGCCGGCCTGCTTATTGATGAGCCCCCACTTATACATTACTCTGTATCTGAGGGTCTCATCGTGTATGTCATAGGCCGCCGCGTGCCGAACGATCGCGGCGATGAAGACCATAAACAGCAGTGTTGTCTTTTTCATTGTAAGAGATTATTATATAAGGATTTAAATAAAGGGAAGGATGTTGCGCGATGACTGCTCGATGCGCTTGTTGCGCCAGCACTTGCGGCAGACGGCGATGTATCTTTCGTCGCCGCCTATCTCGACCTGCGCGCCCTCCTCGACGAAGTCACCATTGGCATCAATACGGGCATTGACGATAGTCTTGTGGCCGCAGGTGCATGTCGACTTGATCTCGTCAATCGAATCGGCAATCTCAAACAGTCTGCGGGAGCCCTCGAAGAGCTTGGTCTTGAAATCGGTGCGGAGGCCGTAGCACATGACATTGCAACCGAAGTCGTCGACGATGCGGGAGAGCTGGTCGACCTGTTCGGCAGTCAGGAACTGAGCCTCATCGACAAGAAACCATTCGACGATAGCGCGCTGCTCGCCAAAGAGCTGCTTGGCATAGAGATAGAGGTCGGTATCGTGGTAGATCCAGTCGCACTCGCGCTCGATGCCGATACGTGAGCGGATGACGTTGCGTCGGTCGCGCGTATCGATGACGGGTTTGAGACATTTATACGGCATCTTCCGCTCCTCAAAGTTGTAGGCAGTGGTCAGGAGCATCGCAGTCTTGGCGGATCCCATTGTGCCATAGCGGAAATATAGCTTGCCTATACGGTTCATTGTTTTTTCTTGTAAAGTTGATAGCTGGGAGTGTCTAAGAGATATTTTATAGCTGCGCGGGCATCTTCCCATTTATAATAAGGATAGATGTCGGTCTCGCAGGGGATAGGCACTTCGGCTTCGTTGAACATAAACTTGACCAAAACGTCGCCGGCATCATTGCGATAGAATCGGAGCTGGATGTTGGAGCACATCGGAGAGACGCGATAGTCGGCATAGGTCAGATAGAGCTTGGAGGGGTCAGACTCGTTGCCGTCGGCTGTCGGGAAGTGCATAAGTCCGGCAAAGGGGATGATAGTACTGTCGTGGCCGAAACGCAGGCTTGCACCGCGGCGACTATTGTTGACATACTCATCGGCCTGATCCAGAATGTTGGTCAGCAGGTTTTTAGCACTGTCGGTGAAGAGCCCCTCATTGATCGGATTGCATGAATTGCGGGTATAGAACTCGTAGTTGAATACCTGCCACAGATCGAAGAGCTCCTGGGGGGTGAAGATGTCATAGAGACCTACACCTGACGACATATTGGGCGCATCGACAGCCACCCAGTAAAGCTTCCACATGACTTCGGAGCCGTCGACAGCCTCAGGATTATTAAAGAGGGAGGCCATCAGGCGCTCGGGGCGGGTCTTCTCAGCTTTAAACTGAGCTGCGGGAGCTGCCCACGGGCCATCAGCGCGGTTGAAATAAGACGCTTCGGGAGAGTTGTAGCTCATGAAGTACATATTGCGGGCTGACGACTCGAGGTCTACACTGAGCGAGGGGTTGAGCTGCTGGAGCTGACCGACGAAGGCAAACATCGAGTGGGCACAGCGCATCTTGTTGGTAGACAGAGCTGTGACCTCAGCGCCATCGGCGAATACCTCGGGGCAGTCGGCATAGAGACGGCTCGCTATGCCGCGATGCTGCTCGTAGCCTAAGGGGGAGAGCTCGCCGGCACGTCCGGCAGCCTCATCGGCAAGCACCTGGAGACGCTTGTACACGTCCTGACCGAGCTCAGTAAGATTGCCGTTGCGATCAGCTTCGGCAAAGATCTCGAGGGGGCGGGTATAGTCACTCTCATTGATCAGATAGCGCGATCCATGGCGGCCATAGTGACTGATATAAAACGGCTTATACCCTTCGGGGGCGGGAGTAAGCGCAGCAACCGAGTCGGGATAAGGGAGATAGACACCGGCACACAGCTCCGGATTAGCAAGCATGACAGCCTCTGAGGTCTGCGCCGAGAGCGAGGCCGAGGCTGCCAGTGATAAGATAATGACAGAGAGCTTCTTCATGATTACATCACTCCCTTTTCGCGCAGCTTGCACTGCCATGCCCATGCTGATTTCATAGTATCATCGAGGGGTGTAGCGGCAGTCCAGCCGAGCACGTTGTTAGCGCGTGCGGGATTAGCCCATACCTTCTCGATATCACCCTCACGGCGGCCTACGATCTTGTGGGGAACCTTGACGCCGGTAGCGCGCTCAAAGGCAGCGATGAGTTCGAGGACGCTGACACCATTGCCGGTACCGAGATTGAACACTTCGACCTTATCGTCGCTCTTGTCCTGGAGCATGCGCTCAACGGCAATCACATGAGCCTTGGCCAGATCGACTACATCAATATAGTCGCGGATGCAAGAGCCGTCGGGGGTATTATAGTCATTGCCAAACACGCTCAGCTCCTGGCGGATACCCATGGCAGCCTGAGTCAGATAGGGCACGAGATTCTGGGGAACACCGTTGGGTAGCTCGCCTATCTCGGCACTGGGATGTGCACCTACGGGATTGAAGTAGCGGAGAAGGATAGCCTTGAAGGGGGCGCCGGCATTGATCACATCAGTGATGATTTCCTCGGAGATCTGCTTTGTGTTGCCATAAGGCGAGGTAGCTTTCTTGATGGGAGACTCCTCGGTAACGGGGTTGACATCAGGCTCTCCATAGACGGTGCAGGAAGATGAGAACACGATACCCTTGACTCCGTTGGGACCCATCAGGTCGAGGAGGTTCATGAGGGTATTGAGGTTGTTGCGGTAGTAGTGGATAGGCTTGTGCATCGACTCGCCTACGGCCTTGCTGGCAGCAAAGTTGATGATACCGCGGATATCGGGATACTGAGCAAAAAGAGCTTTGACGGCCTCGAGGTCGGTGCAGTCAGCCTCAACGAAGTCGGGGCGGATGCCGGTGATGCGCTCGATACCATCGAGGACAGCCTTGTCGCTGTTGGAGAGATTGTCGATAATAACTACCGGATAGCCGGCCTGCTGGAGTTCAACTACTGTATGTGAGCCTATATAGCCGGTTCCTCCGGTGACGAGAATACGCTCCTTTTTCATGATAATCTGGTATTAATGTGTATTGATTTAATTTTTAAATGAGTCGGGTTGTCAGGTGCAGCTGGCCGGGAAGAGTCTCGGCGGAGCTACGACACAAAGTTAGCTTCTTTTCGGAAGAAAATCAAATTTGTTTCGGGATGTGGGCGCGGCGTCTCGATACCCTAAGCGATTTCCGCCAAGATAGACCGACATCTCGCAAGCGTTGCAGTCGAAATCGAGGTCGAGGCAATTGTTTCCGCTACGGAGCGAGAGCGGGCCCTTGAGGGCGGCTCCTTCGGGGGTGCGAAGGCAGTGACCGAGCTCGCGACGGAGGCAGTAGCGGGTCTTCATCACGCGCAGAGGGCGGCTGATCTTGCCCGCCACTTCGAGAGCCGGGGCAACAGAGTTGGCTCCGGCTTCGCGGACATACTCGGCTGAGAGCCGGTTGGCGATATTATCGCTGTAGGTCAGCGTGTCGGTCCAGAGCTCTGGCTTGGCGGCCACGGGAGATGAGTACTCAAACGGATGGGTAGCCCTGATTGCGCGATCGAGGGCCGCCACAGCATCGCGCCTAAGCTGCGTGACCACAGATGCAGGGATAAACTTGTCAGGAATCTCATCGTGTATAGCTGCCACGCGATAGGCTGAGTCGCCAAGCTTCGACAGAGCCGACTCGTGGCGGGCAGCCTGAGGCTGCTCAGCGGGAGCGAGGTCGCAATCAATGACAGCCGAAGCCGTCAGCGACGGAAGCGCTACTGGGATGATGTCAAGCGCGATACGTTTGTCACCGACAGAGCGGAGAGTCATGTAGACGGAGATGCGTCGCTGTGCTGTCGGCTTGGACATCCGCAGCTCATAGGCTGAGTCGAAGTTGCGGTAAAGGCGCGTACCGGGGCGGATGTCAACCGGATTATTAAGGTAGACGATGCTCCCCTCCACCCTATTGACGCGGAAACCTGACAGACGGCCATCCGGACCATAGAAGGTCAGGCCGTCGCCATTACTGAGAGACTTGTCAGTGCGTAGCGTAAGCTTGCGGCCATCGACGCGGCTGACTGTGCCGATCTCCTGACCGATGCTTTTCGGGCTCTCGACAGAGGCAATCTTCTCGTTGGGGCGGCGATGCTTGAGAAAGTAGTCGGTATATCCGCGATTGAACGAGGCCTCGAGTTTCGGGACAAACGTATATTCCGACTCGCCGAATGAGGAGCGACGGAGGCGGCCATCGCTTGCCGTTATTATGCGGTCGAGGGCCTGACGATAGGCCGCGGTGACGGTCTTTACATAGGCAATATCCTTGAGGCGCCCCTCGATTTTGAAGGAGCTCACTCCGGCATCGATCATCGAGGAAAGAGAGGCTATGCGATTCATGTCCTTAAGGGAAAGGAGGTGTTTGCCGGTGACTATCCGACGGCCGTCACCGTCGATAAGGTCGTAGGCATAGCGGCATATCTGGGCGCACTCGCCGCGATTGGCGCTTCGGCCTGTCAGCGCAAAGCTCGCCTGACAATTGCCGCTATAGCTCACGCAGAGGGCTCCATGGACGAAGGCCTCCAGCGGGACGGTAGTCGCCCTGCGAATGGCGCGGATCTCATCGAGAGTCAGCTCGCGCGCAAGGACGAGCTGCTTGAATCCGGCCGACTGAAGGAAGCGTGCCTTCTCGGGAGTGCGGATGTCACACTGAGTACTCGCATGAAGCGCGATGGGGGGGATCGACATCCTGAGCAGAGAGAGGTCCTGCACGATGAGGGCATCGATTCCGGCTCGGTAGAGCTCGCCGACAAGATACTCTACCTCAGTGATTTCATCGTCATAAACGAGCGTATTGAGGGTGACATAGACCTTCGCACGAAAGCGGTGGGCATACTCGGCCACTCGCTTGATATCCTCCAAGCTGTTACCGGCAGCTGAGCGGGCGCCATGGTGGGCTGCTCCTATATATACAGCATCGGCTCCATGGTCGATAGCGGCTATGGCTGTAGCTGCATCGCGGGCAGGTGCAAGTAGTTCGAGTTCACGCGGTTTGGTCATAGTTCAAGAGGTGCAGGGGTGATTTTTTCATTTCAAAGTTAATCATTTTTCTTGGTTGAGTGTTATATAAATGTAAGAACATTGTAAAAAATCAAAAACGAATTGTACTATGAACACA
>JAAVFS010000090.1 GCA_014800605.1 Bacteroidales bacterium
CCGCCGTACCCGTGGCGTAAGAGACCGGGTAATCCTGATAGCGGCGCATCGCCGTAGCCTCCGGCGACGGCTCCGTGATCACCTCGCCCCCCGACCGCGGCACATCCCACACCCCCTCCACCCCCTGCGCCATCGCACCGAGACAGGCCAATAGTGCGGCAACAAGCAACACTATGCGCTGAAGATGTCGTACAAGCGACAGGAATACTCTCATGAACCGAACAGTTGATAATGACTGGCTTAATATACTATCGGTCACAAATATACGCTACTGGCTCAATCATGCAAAATTTTTTCTTTAATTTTTTCAATATACGATTAAGGCGCCCCCTATGCGTGATGGGACGCCTCGAATGAGTTCTCAATTCTGTAAGTTAGGTTCAGAGTGGCGTGAGTGCGCCAGTCTCGGAATGCATGATATAGCCGCGGACGGTGACATCAGCTGGCATCAGGGGGTGATTCTTCACCAGGTCGACGGTCTCTACGACGGCTTCCTCGGTATCTTCGAAACCATGAAGCCAGCTGAGCAGGTCGATGCCACAGTGCTTCATCAGCGTGATGTGCTCTTCCGACACACCGCGCTGGCGCATAAGGTCGAGCATCTCGGAAGCATCCATACCCTGGACCCCACATCCGGTATGGCCTATAATCATTATCTCGTTGACACCTAATTCGTAGACTGCCACCAAGAGCGATCGGACGGTAGAGTCGAAGGGGTTGGTGATCGTGCCGCCGGCATTCTTGATCATTTTGACATCGCCATTCTTGATGCCGAGTGCGGCGGGGAGCAGCTCGACAAGGCGCGTGTCCATGCAGGTGACGATGGCTATCTTTTTGTCAGGATATTTAGAAGTAGCATACCTCTCATATTCGTGTCGCTCTACGAAGCCACGATTATATTCAAGCAATGTATCTATCATAGCAATTATTATTTTACGACTGCATCAAGGTCATTAGCCCAGGGGATAAACACGAGCACGCGCAGAATCCACAGGAACACGAGCGCATAGGCTCCGGCTGCGATGTCGTCGAGCATGACACCCCAGCCACCGTGTATCTTCTCCTCGACCTTACGGCATCCGAAGAGCTTGAAGATGTCGATAACGCGGAAGAAGAGAAATCCAAGAAATCCGGAAAGCATCGTGATGGCCGAATGGTCGCCGATGGGAGCCACGAGCAGCGGCATCCATGTGCCGACATACTCATCTATATTGACTGCGCGGGGATCTTCGCCCCAGTAGCGCTCCATGACCGATGATGTCCACGCGCCGAGGATGGTGACCACGACGATCAGTCCGGCAGTCACGAGCGTCAGAGACGTGGTCGCTCCGAGCCAAAGATAGAGACCATACCAGATAGCCAGCGCCATGAAGGCTCCCAGCGTGCCGGGTCCCCATGGGAAAAATCCAGTACCAAGGCCGGTCGAAAATATCACGTGCCCCCAGGGAGCCTCGCCAAGTGGATGATTATTATTGTTGCTCATTCCTATATAATTTTATTTATCGCAAAATTAATAAAGAAATGCAATATTTCGACAACGTTCCCCGGAATTGTTAAGGGAAATCAGTAGGAGTGAACCATTGCCACGCTACTGCGTTATACCATCATAAGGATGGACGATAAAATCGCCCCCGCTATATAACTTCATTAACTTTTCATCACTCCATGACTATCGGACTCATCCCCTCACATGAAATCGCCAACAAGCTGATGGCTCTTGTTGACTGGATTTTGGATCTGCTGCATCTGAATCACCACACGGCTCTCGAAGAAATCATTTACACGGCTCTCGTCATAGCCATAGCCGGAGGCATCGGCTGGCTGATTCGCCGCGGCATCGTCGGAGTCTTGCGCAAGGCCATCTCCCTGCGCAAGACTCAGGCCGGCAGAGATCTGCTCCAACAGCGCACCATCACCAAGTGCTCCCACATCATCCCGCCGCTGATCTTCATGGCACTGATTCCGGTAGCGTTCCAGACCGATGCCGACTCCTATAAATGGATCACGCGCATCGCCGGCGTCTACACCCTGCTCTGCTTCGCCTGGGGCCTGAATGCCGTCATCACCTTCCTCTGGACTCAGTATGACAACCGCCACAACACGGAGAACCACCCTCTGCGCGGCGTCCTTAATGTCCTCCACGGCATCGTCTGGATCGTAATCGTAATAATCGCCGTCTCAATACTCATCAACAAGTCACCGATGGCGCTTCTCGGTGGGTTAGGTGCATTTGCCGCCGCACTGATGTTGATATTCAAGGACTCAATCCTCGGCTTCGTAGCCGGCATACAGCTGAGCAACAACGACATGCTCCGCGTAGGCGACTGGATCGTCGTTCCCTCGACACAGGCTAACGGTACAGTCATCGAAGTGACGCTGACTGTCGTCAAGGTGCAGAACTGGGACAATACGATCATAATGCTCCCTCCCTATACACTCGTATCGACCTCATTCCAGAACTGGCGCGGCATGCAGGATTCGGGCGCCCGCCGCATCATGCGTTCTATCATCATCGACAATAATACCATCACCACTCCGACCGCCGAGCTGATTGCCGCCATCGAAGCCAAATATCCGAAGATGACCGATTACATCAACTCCCGCCAGAAGCTCCTGGCCGAAGGCAAAGGCAACATCTACGACCCGGCCAACGGCGTTGTCAATGGCAGCGTAGAGACCAATCTCGGACTCTTCCGCGCATATCTCTGTCAGTATATGATTGACAACCCCAGCATAGACAAGTCGCAGAACATGATGGTACGTACCCTCGAAGCCAACGAGGTCGGCACCCCGCTCCAGATCTACTGCTTCTCCAACAATACCCAATGGATAGCCTACGAGGCCATCATGAGCGAGATGTTCGAGCACATCGCTATCGCTGCTCCTGACTTCGGTCTGACCATCTTCAACAGCTCGGATGGCAACAGCATGGACATCGACCTCTACGACAAGACCCCGAAAGCATAAGTTTAAGACAACTGTCTCCCAAGCACTTTGTAAAAGCTGATGACAGACCGTCTCAGTTTCAACAAAACATCCGGGCACATGGTCCAACACAATAAACACGATTCGCGCGCGTTAGAATAAATGAAAGCGGCGGATGCTGAGTCACATAGCACCGGCATCCGCCGCTATCTTAAGCACTCTACGCTCATGAATCTTGCAAGAACCAATATAAATAGCCTTATCCTAACACTCTGCGTCCTGCTCGGCTTCGCGCAGAACGCTCTCGCGCTCCCTACCGACACCTATCGTAGCGAGTCAGCGCTCGCCGGTGGCAACTGGGTAAAAATCAGCGTCAAAGAGTCCGGCATCCACTTCCTGTCGGTCGCCGAACTGCGCCGCATGGGCTTCACCGACCCGTCGAAAGTCAGCGTCCACGGCTACGGCGCCATGCGCCTTCCCGACCTGCTCGACGCGTCTTACATCGACGACCTCCCCCAGGCTCAGTCAGTAGCAACCGACCGCGGCATCTACTTCTATGCCGTCGGACCGACTGCCATCAAAGCATCGTCTGACATGCGCCTCACCCAGTCGCAAAACCCTTTCACAACTCTCGGCTATTACTATCTGACCGACTCTGCTGATAGTCGCCGCGGGCCGGACGCTCAGGTCTCAGCCTCGGGTAATGAGCACGCAACGACAGCACAGTCAATTGTTTATCACGAGACCGACCTCATCAATCCCGGTGAGACAGGCCACGATATGCTCGGCGAAGATTTCCTTTCAAACACGTCAAAAGTCTTCAACATGTCCCTTCCGCACCGCGTCGAGGGCACATCAGTCTGGATGGAGTGCGCATTTCACGCACTCTCGCCGGCCGCATCGCGCATAGTCCTGTCCGTCAATGACAAAGCACTCCCATACATCTCGACCGACCAGATCAATGGCTCGTCTGACTCCTACACCCATAGCGTCCCGGCCGTCACTCGCCGCGACTTCGAAATGGAGGGCACCACAGCGCGTGTCAGCGTGACACATTCGCGCACCACGACTCCACGGTTGGCACGCCTCAACTACCTGACACTCAACTACACCCGCTCGCTGGCTCTCGCTGACGGAGCCTTTGACTTCTTCCTCAGAGATCTCGGCGGCTCGCTCTCCGGCGCTGATGCCACAACCCATGTCTGGGACATCACCGACCCACAGAACATCATCGCCATGACCACATCGCAAGCCGACGGCCGCCTTCAGTGGCTCCCCCCTGCCGAAGGAATTCGCCACTATGCAGCCTGGTCGGAGAGCAACCGATTACCCTCGCCTACCGTGGTGGGACGCGTTGCCAATCAGAACATTCACGGCGAAGAAGTCCCCGACATGGTCATCTTCACTCCCGCCGACTGGATCTCCGAGGCTGAACGCGTGGCTCAGCTCCACCGTCAGAGCGTCGACTCGCTCCGCGTGCTTGTAGTCGACGTAGCCGATGTCTACAACGAATTTTCGTCAGGCTCTCCCGACATCAACGCCTTCCGCAAGCTGCTCAAGATGTTCTGGGATCGCTCCGAGGCGGGCGCGCCCCATCGCCTGCGATATGCCATCCTCATGGGCCGCAGCAGCTTTGACAATCGCCGACTGATGTCGACCACCCAGGCTCTCGGCTACCCACTGCTCCCCTCATGGCAGTCGGACAACTCCCTGTCAGACAACTCCTCATATACCTCTGACGATATCCTCACCATGCTGGCCGACAAGTCGGGCCTACAGCCCGAGGCTGACTATCAGTGCATAAGCGTTGGTCGCATGCCTGTCACCTCACTGGCGGATGCCCGCACCGTCGTCGACAAACTCGTAGCCTACGTCAACTCCCCCATCAACTCCGGCTGGAAAAACCGCGCCATCATGGTGGCCGACGACCAGAATCAGGGCAAATTCATTTATCACACCGAGAAGCAGATCGAAAACGCGATGCAGACCCAAGGTGGCCGCAATATCATGTTCCAGAAAGTCTACCTTGACGCCTACGAACGCCGCAACAGCACCTACCCTGGAGCACGCAACGACATGTTCCGCATGCTGACCGAGGGCGCCATCTGGTGGAACTTCGCCGGACATGCCAACCCCTCATCCTGGACCGGCGACGGCCTGATGACCTATACAGACATCAATAATCTCTACATCAAGCACTATCCATTTACGGTAGCTGCCACCTGCGACTTCCTGCGCTGGGACTCCCACACGATCTCAGCCGCAGAGATACTCTATCGCACCCCCGGCTCGGGTATTATCGGCGCTATCTCGGCCACCCGCCCGGCGCTGATTGATCGCAACGGCGTCTTCCTCGACCATCTCGGCGACCACATGTTTGCCCTCGACGAAGATGGCCGCAACCTTACCATCGGCGAGATCTACCGCCGCACAAAAAACAACTCCAAGACCACCGGCACGTGGCGCGACAGCAACAAGCTCCGCTATGTACTCATGGGCGACCCGGCCCTCCGCCTCGCCACCCCATCGCGTCGCGTCATCCTCGAGAGCATCAACGGCGTCGAGCCCATCCTTGACAATCAGCCTACCATGATGGCCTCTCAGGACATCCGGCTCAAGGGCTACATAGCCGACGAGAACGGCAACTGCATCGACGACTTCAACGGCCGCGTGACCCTCACTCTCTATGATGCCGAATATAGCACCACCTCCCATGGCTACGGCGATGGCGAGCGCGTCACATTCGAGCAGCAGGGAACCCGCCTTCAGGAGAAAATCGACTCCGTGCGCTCCGGCCGCTTCGAGACCACACTCGTCATGCCCTCCGATATCGCCCACAACTTCCGTCCGGCTGCACTCAACATGTATGCTGTCGATGCAAACGGATGCGATGCCTCCAGCATCAATCGCGAGTTTTACGTCTTTGGTGTCGACGAGAATGCAGTGGCCGACGATACCGCGCCCATCATTGAGGAATTTTTCCTCAACCACTCCTCATTCTCCGATGGCGACATTGTCAACACCACCCCCGTAGTCATTGCGCGCATCAGCGACAACCGCTCGATCAACCTCTCCTCAGCCGGCATCGGCCACTCCATGCTCCTTACCATCGACGGGCGCAGCCTGACCGACACCCCGCTCTACTACACTCCCTTTAGCGACGGCACACCCGGCGGTACAATCGTCTATCAGCTCGAATCGCTCGCCGAGGGCACCCACAACCTTCGCCTTCGCATCTGGGACACAGCCGGCAACTCTGCCACCGAATCATTCGACTTCACAGTCAGCCACAACGCCGATCCGCGTCTCTATCAGCTATATGCCGACGCCAATCCCGCGCCCGTGTCGACCAACTTCTATCTGACCCACGACCGTCCCGATGCGCTGATCACCGTCGACATCGAAGTCTTTGATCTCCTCGGTCGCCCCATCTGGTCGTCGACATCGACCGGCATGAGCGACACGCTCCGCTCATTCCCCGTCAACTGGAATCTCACCGACAAAGCCGGGCGCCGCGTAGGCCGCGGCATCTATCTCTACCGCGCACGCATCACCGACTCCGAGGGCAATACATCCGCCACCGAGACCCGCCGCATCGCCGTCACCGCCCCCTGATCCCCCGGCGAGTGTATAGAGCGTTGCCACCGCGTGAGCGCGCGGCAGTTTTGATTGTTCACCCGCAGCAGCGGGTGCAAGCAGTTTGACAGCGTAATCGTTCATATCAGAAAGGCGTGCGCAGACCGCCGATTTTACGTATCCCCCGCCACCGAACGTAGTGAAGGTGCCGGGGGCAGGAGGGCTAAATCTATTTATAGCGTCCGTAGGCCGCCGATTATAGCAACACCAATCTTTAATTACCATACCGGCTGAAGATTGATTATATGGAACTCACGATATATTATTTTTTTTTCGTAACTTCGCATTTACGATGATTACACTGAAAGACATAAACAAATCTTACGGCTCTCTTCAGGTCCTGTCACAAATCGACCTGCAGATCAACGATAGCGAGATCGTCAGCATCGTAGGGCCGTCAGGCGCCGGAAAGACTACCCTTCTTCAGATCATCGGCTCAATCGAGAAGCCCGACTCAGGACTCGTAGACTATGACGGGACTGACATCTTCGCCCTCTCGAGCAAGTCGCTTGCCCGCTTCCGCAATGCCCGCATCGGCTTCGTCTTTCAGTTTCACCAGCTCCTGCCGGAGTTTACCATCATAGAGAATGTCGCACTCCCGGCTCTGATCGGCGGCACACCGCGCACCGACGCCTTCCGCCGCGCCGGAGAGCTCCTCGACTATCTCGGACTCTCGGACCGCGCTGACCATAAGCCCGCCGCCGTCTCCGGTGGTGAGCGCCAGAGAGCCGCTGTCGCACGCGCGCTCGTCAACAACCCCGCCGCCATCCTGGCCGACGAGCCTACGGGCAGCCTCGACTCGCACAACCGCGCCGAGCTCCATCGCCTCTTCTTCGACCTCCGCCGCGACTTCGGCCAGACATTTGTCATCGTGACCCACGACGAGCACCTCGCTGCCGATACCGACCGCACCATCCACATGATAGATGGCAAAATCACCTCAATAACCGCAAAATGAAGCTGCATCTGCTCCGACATACTATCACCGCTCTGCTCCTGCTCCCACTCCTTGCAGGGTGCCGCGACACCGATGGCCCCGAGTCTGTGACTCCGGCCGTCTATGACATAGTATGCCTGCGACAGATCGACCAGAGCGGCTCGACATTCACCCTGACCAAGCCCCAAAGTGACCGCGTCATAACCTACACCGCCCCTCAGCTCATTGACACCACACTAGTCAAGGTGGGAGACAGGCTCATGCTCGCCTACTCCACCATCCCGCCGGCCGAGCCATATCAGTCAGGCCCCGTCACAGCCCTCGGCTACTCGACCGTCTACAACGACCCGTTGCGTGCGGCCACGATCGACAGCTTCCCCGATTGGAAGCGCGACCCGGTCTATCTGCTGTCGGCATGGATGTCGGAAGACTTCCTCAACCTGCGCGCACGCCTGACATTCGACGATCGCCCACGCCGCCTATTCGTCATGGTAGACACCATGACTATCGACACCCCCTATCCTGCCTGCTACCTGATACATCAGCTCAACGAGCCGATCGACAACTTCGAGCGGGCCTACTATCTCTCGATCGACATGAGCGCCCTGCGTCGCCTCCCCGACTGCCGGGGTTTCCGGCTCTTCCTGCGTGACTCCAACCTCATGCTCGACTCACTGACATTCGACCTAAAAAAACTAAAATACTAACTTTTAAACAAATACAATCATGGACAACAAAAAACAGGAACTCAAAATAGAACTCACCCCCGAAGTAGCAGCCGGCCACTACGCCAACCTCGCCGTAATCTCTCACACTCCGGGCGAATTCTTCCTCGACTTCATCAATGTAGCTCCCAACATGCCCCAGGCCAAGGTGCAGAGCCGCATCATCATGAACCCCGAAAACGCTAAAAACCTGCTGATGGCTCTGCGCGACAACATCCAGCGCTACGAAAAGAACTTCGGCGAGATCACACGCAAGACCCCCATCAACCACGGCGGCAACGATCTCCCCAACCCCTTCATGAACAACTAATCCACCACACCTTCTCATGAAGCCCAACAACCTGACAGTCTACAACTCGATGTCGCGCATGAAAGAGCTCTTCAGGCCCATTCATGCCGACAGAGTCGGCATGTACGTCTGCGGTCCGACCGTCTATGGCGACGGACACCTCGGACACGCACGCCCTGCCATCACCTTTGACATCCTCTACCGATATCTGACTCATCTGGGCTATAAAGTACGCTACGTCCGTAATATCACCGACGTAGGCCACCTCGAGCACGATGCCGACGAAGGTGAGGATAAGATCGCAAAAAAAGCCCGACTCGAACAGCTCGAGCCGATGGAGGTCGTCCAGCACTACCTCAACCGCTATCACGAAGCGATGGCGCGCCTCAACGTGCTCCCCCCCTCGATCGAGCCACACGCCTCCGGCCACATCATCGAACAGATTGAGTATATCAAAAAGATACTCGATGCCGGATTCGCCTACGAGAGCGAGGGATCAGTCTATTTCGACGTGCCCAAATACAATGCCGTACACAATTACGGCAAGCTCTCCGGCCGCAACATCGACGAGCTCCTCTCCGAGACACGCGCCCTCGACGGACAAAGCGAGAAGCATCACCCCGCCGACTTCGCACTCTGGAAAAAGGCAGCCCCCGAGCACATCATGCACTGGCCCTCACCCTGGAGCGAAGGTTTCCCCGGATGGCACCTCGAGTGCTCGACAATGGGAGAGAAATATCTCGGCGAGACATTCGATATCCACGGCGGCGGCATGGACCTCCGCTTCCCTCACCACGAGTGTGAGATAGCACAATCAGTAGCCCACAACGGCCACGAGTCTGTCCACTACTGGATGCACAACAACATGATCACCATCAACGGCCAGAAGATGGGCAAATCGCTGGGCAACTTCATAACCCTCGACGAATTCTTCACCGGCAGCCACCCCCTGCTGACACAGGCCTACTCGCCCATGACCATCCGCTTCTTCATCCTCCAGGCTCAGTATCGCAGCACAGTCGACTTCTCCAACGAGGCTCTGCAGGGCTCGGAGAAAGCTCTCAAGCGCATGCTCGAAGGCTACCACCGACTCCTCGAACTCAAGCCGGCCGAGACATCGACCATCGCCGACGAAGTCAGCGCGCTGCGAGCTAAGTGCTACGAAGCAATGGACGACGACCTAAACACCCCCATAGTCATCGCCCACCTCTTCGACGCATGCCGCCTCATCAATCAGGTCAACGACCACAACGCCACAGCCACACAGGCCGATATCGACGAGCTCAAGGAGCTGTTCCGCATCTTCTTCTTCGACATCATGGGTATGCGCGACAACATGGTAGCCGGTGCTGATGCCGGCGAAGAAGGCATGAAGCCCTTCAAGGATGCCGTAGATCTCCTCCTGGAGATGCGCTCCGATGCCAAGAAAAACAAGGATTGGGCTACGAGCGACCTCATCCGCGATCGCCTGACAGCCATCGGCTTCCAGATCAAGGACACTAAGGACGGCTTCGAATGGGCTCTTAAATAAGCCGTACTCTTATTAACATACATGCCGCATCATTGACCCAGGCCGATGATGCGGCTGTCATTTCCCCCCCCCACTGTCGATAACCGACCGCCGCTTCAAACCTATTTGACCCGAAAGTCGTTATAATTAGTGAACATCACTATTATGAACTCTACAACGCCATCCCGCCTGTCACGTCTCATCAGCTTTCTGAGCGAAAAGTGGAACTATTGCTCCGAAGGAGTCTGGCAGGACACCCGCCACCGCTGGAGCGTCAACCTCATCAAGACGCTCAACCTCTCCGTACGCTCATTCATGGACCGCGACCTGCAGTCGCAAGCCGCCGCGATGACCTTCCAGACTGTGCTCGCCATCGTCCCGGCTCTTGCCATGCTCTTCGCCATCGGACGCGGATTTGGAATGCAGGAGATTCTTCAGTCGCAGCTGTTCACCTACTTCCCCGCCCAGCGCGAAGCCCTCGACACCGCCTTTCAGTTTGTCGATTCATATCTCAAAAACACCTCCGGAGGCATATTTGTCGGTATCGGCATCGCCTTCCTGCTCTATACTCTCATCTCGCTGCTTGACTCGGTCGAGGGAGCCTTCAACAAGATCTGGGGCATCAAGCGCGGTCGCTCATTTTTTCGCAAAATCACCGACTATACCGCCATCCTCCTCATCCTCCCCATCCTGCTCCTCTGCTCGAGCGGCATCACGATCCTGATGTCGACCACCCTCGAGTCGGCACTCCCCTCGCGACTCGCCCCGGCTGCCGCGTGGCTCGTGGAGATAGCCGGCATAGTCGTACTGTGGATATTCTACACGGGTGTCTACATGCTTGTCCCCAACACACACGTCAAATTCCGCAACGCCCTCGTGGCCGGTATCCTCGCCGGCACAGCCTTTGCCATCCTGCAGTGGATCTTCGTCAGCGGCCAGCTGTATGTCACCAAGTACAATGCCATCTATGGCAGCGTCGCATTCCTCCCCTTGCTGCTCATCTGGCTGCAATTCGTATGGCTGATCACCCTCGCCGGCGGTGTCCTATGCTATGCCTCTCAGAGCATCTACGAATTCAGCTTCAGCGCCGACATAGCCCACATTGCACTCGACTATCGCCGCAAGATCATCATCAGCGTCTACAAAATCATCATAGACAATTTCATAGCTCAGCGCCAGCCGATCGATGAGGTCTCGATAGCCTACAAGTATGGCATACCGATCTCGCTCGTGACCCGCGCCGTCAATGAGCTGGCCGACTGCCGACTGGTCAATCGCGTCATCATCGCAGGCGATCAGCGCCGACAGTCGTCAGGCCTCGCACCGGCCCTCGACCCCACGGAGATCTCTCTCGGCCTCGTCATTCGTCGACTCCGCCGTAACGGCACGACCAACTTCATCCCTGATTTTGACCAAAAGTTTGCCACCCTCGTGGCTGAAATCGACTCCGTAGAGACCATGACTTACGAAGCCGCCGACAAAATTCTGTTAAAGGATATCCCCTCTTTAGCGGCTGAATAGCGGCTTGAGAATACGCCCGGCGAAAAACGCCCCCGCCATTATCGCCACGATAATAGCCGAGCAAGGCACATCGCTCAGCGTCGACAGGAGCAACCCCGCCACGCAGCAGACAGCCGACACGATGACCGATCCGATCATCATCCCCCGAAATCGGTGAGTGAATATCTCGGCCGTCATCTGCGGCAGCGAGAATAGCGACATCAGCAGCATGATCCCTACGAGGCGGATAGTCAGCACGATGCAGACAGCCACGAGCACCGTCATCGCATAGTTGATAAACCTCACCTTCAGGCCTGCCACCGCAGCATAGTCGCTGTCGAATGCGCACGCCACTATCTGCTTGAAGTATATCGCGAAAAATCCGATCAGAACAGCCGTAAACACTCCGAACGCCAGCAGGTCGGCCCGCGTTATCGTAAGAATATTACCAAACAGAAACGAATTGAGCTCAGGGACGTAGCCCGGCGTCAGAAACACGAATATCACACCGATAGCCATACCGATAGCCCATATCACAGCTATCGCCGAATCCTCTCTGACCCGATAGCGCGTCGACATCCACTCGACGCCGACAGACGATCCCACGGCAAACAGCGCCGCAGTCACTATCGGATTGATACCCAGGAAATAGCCCAGTCCGAGGCCTCCAAAGCAGGCATGAGTGACACCGCCTGAGATGGCCACAAGGCGTCGCGCTATAATATATGTACCGATCATCGCCGACGCCACACTCAGTATGACCACAGCTATCAGCGCATTCCTGAAAAATTCGTATTGGAGTAATTCCATATCTGCTTCTTACCTTAATTACCTTTCCATGACGTTACGCGACTCAGTCAGGATCAACAGGAGTTGCTCCCTGACACAGGTCGGCAATATTATGTCGCGTGCCACCAGACTCCGCACCCATCCGGCTATCTCCACCGGATCCAGAGTCAGAAGCACTTCGAGAAATTCCTCTATCTCATCCTCTTCATAGTCGTCGGCGCCGCGCCCTTTGAAGCGGTCAAGCTCCTCATCATCATAATAGACTATCTCGTCATCGATCCCGGCGACGAGCGAATCCTTCTTGCATGTGATGTGCATACCGCAACATTCCGACTCCTCGGGCTGCGCTTCCTTCTCAGCTTCAGTCCCATCCTCTGCGGCGGGGCGCGTAAGGCGGTCATGGATATACAGGATTCCTCCACCCACTATCAGAACTATCAGAAGTATTAATGCTACAGTCATAGCTTTATCATATTTACAACATATCCGGCGCCGATGAGGTCGTCCCAAAATCCGGGATAAGACTTTCCCACGACCGCCGGATTCTCAATCTCCAGACCGGGCGCCACCACAGCCAGCGGAGCCATCGCCATCGCCATGCGGTGGTCGCCGTAGGTCGCGATCCGAACCGGTTGCAACCGCTCGCGTCTTTGGCCGGAGAAGCTGAGCGCTCCCTCCCCCTCCTGCTTCACCTCATAGCCGAGCCGCCCAAGCTCTACGGCAATAGCCGTCAGTCGGTCGCACTCCTTGATGCGCAGCCCCGCGAGCCCTTCAAACCGGAACGGCACGCTCAGTCCGCAGCACGTTGCAGCCAGCGTGGGAGCTAAATCCGGGGTATCAGCCAAATTGAGTCTGACCTCCCGAGCCTCCGCCTTGGCGCTCGATATCTTGGAAAAATAATCCGTCACTGCCGAGTCTCCTTGCAGCGACTCACGGGGCATCTCTACCGCCGGGAGGGTGCACCCGGTCAGCGCCGACACCTCATACCAGTAAGAAGCCGCCGACCAGTCAGGCTCCATGATCCCTGTTGCGGGTGCCACGAGTCTTGACGGGTCGAGGGTGATACGCAGCTCGCCCGACTCTGAGTCTTCCATGCGGCATCGGCCGCCGTAGATCTCTATCATCCCGGCTGTCATCGCGATATACGGGCGCGACACAACAGGCGGCATGACGCTGATCACGAGCCTCTCGCTCAGCATAGGAGCTATCAGCATCAGCGCGCTGACATACTGCGAGCTGATATCGCCCGGGAGCGATACACTCCCGCCTTGGAGCCGACGACCACAGATAAGGAGCGGTGGGAACCCCTCCTTATCTAAATATTCTATCTCCGCACCCAAGCTGCGCAACGCCTCGACGAGGGCCCCGACAGGGCGCTCAGACAGGCGACGGCTGCCCCCCAGAGTGGTAGTCCCCCCGGCTTGACCGGCAAACCATGCAGTCAGAAACCGCATTGCGGCTCCGCACCCGTCGACATCCACCGATCGCCCCTCGCCTGCTGCCATCAAGGCGCGGCGGGTCACAGTCGTGTCGTCACACACGGCCGTCTCTTCGATCGGAGTCTCCGCAGAAGCTATCGCGTCGAGCAGCAGCCTGCGTATACTGACACTCTTCGAGAGCGGCAGCCTGACCTCAAGCGGTCCGGCCGAATGGATCGAGGGCGGAAAGATGCGTGCTATCATCGTCGAGCAGCAGGTAGTCTGCAATTCGTTATACGTAGGATTCGACAGCCTCAGCCAGATGGTCAAGCGCCATCTTGAGTACCTGGCGCGGACACGCCACATTAAGACGCATGTAGCCGATACCCTCGTTGCCAAACATCGAGCCGTCATTGAGCGCCAGATGAGCGCGATTGACAAACATCTTGACAAGCTGCTCCTGCGTCAGCCCAAGCCCGCGGCAATCGAGCCACACCAGGAACGAGGCCTCCGGGCGCACGATCGACAGCTTAGGCAGGCGCTCAGCCACATATCGCTCCGTGAAGTCGATATTTTCGCTGATATAGGCCAAAGCCTCCTCGAGCCAGGGCTCGCCATGCTCGTAGGCTGCCTCCGTAGCAATTGTAGCCGTAAACGTGGGCGCATCAAACTCGTTAGTCTCAAGCCAGTTATAGAATGGCAAGCGCAGCTCCGGGTTCTTGATAATACACCATGAGCTGACCATGCCGGGGATATTAAACGTCTTGCTGGGGGCTCCGAGCATCACTCCGACAGCCCGCGCGTCCTCGCCGACAGCCAGGAACGGGATGTGGCGCCGGCGATCCAGCATCAGGTCGCCATGGATCTCGTCGCTGACCACTATCATGTCATTCTCGCGGGCGATGCGAGCCACTTCGCGCAGGGTCTCCTCGCTCCATTGCAGCCCGATCGGATTGTGAGGGTTGCAGAGGATCATCATCCGCGGATGCTCTCTCCGGACGAGCTCCTCGAGCCCCTCCAGATCCATCCGGTAGGAATCATCCGTCTTGATCAGAGGGTTATTGACCACGACGCGGTCATTGCCCTCCACCACTCTCTTGAAAGGATGATAGACCGGCGGCTGGATCACCACCTTATCTCCCGGACGGGTGAAGAAGTTGATAGCAAAGCCGATGCCCTTGACTACGCCCGGGATGTATGTGATCTCCTGACGTCCCGCCTTGAAGCCGTGGCGGCGGTCAAGCCAGTCGATAATCGAGCCCCAGTAGGCAGGCGATGCCGAAGCATAGCCATAGATAGGATGCGACATGCGCTCACGGAGCGCATCAGTAATATCCGGACACACAGCAAAGTCCATATCCGCTATCCAGAGCGGTATCAGATCGTCAGACCCGAAGGTCTGCTGCAACTCGTCATATTTGACCGCTCCACTGCCGTGGCGGTCGATCACACTGTCAAAATCATACTTTCTCATAGACCGCAAAGTTACAAAAAATCTATTACATCACATTATTTAATATAAAGAGTTTCACTCATACCCGGACCCGCCCTCAACGACAGAAATTACAAAAAAATACTTTTTACGCATATTTTTCGTAAAATTTGTTGCACAATCAAAACATCAATTATAACTTTGCCAACTCAACGGTCGAATTAATGACAGTTTCAGCCATTGAGACCCGTAATCGACATTTTTAAACCATCCAATACTCACAATTTCTAAGGCACTGCTTATGAAAAAAATCTACTCTTTCGCTCTGGCTGCCCTCTGTGCCCTCAGCGCAGCAGCAGCTCCCCGTACAATGTACGACCTCAATCCCAGCAAGCAGCTTAAGGCTGCCGAAGTAGCTGATGCACCCGTAGCTAAAAAAGCTAAAGTCAAAAAAATGACCAAAGTAGCTCCCAAGGCTGATGACGCAACCGTCTCAATCGAAGGCACCTACGACATGGAGATCGGCGACTTCTATATTACTGAATCCCCCTCTTACCAGAACATCACAGTCGAGGTAAAATACGCTAATAAAGACAATGGCGTCATTATCTTCGATGATGTCAATCAGCAGTATTTCACCACCAACATTGCAGCCATCTACAACGAGTCTCAGGGCACTATCACATTCGTCCAGGTTGAGCTCGGCGAGACTCAGATAAGCACCGGCACTGTCTACTACAAATTCTCACCCTTCGTCTACATCTATTCTGAAAATGAAGATGAAGATGGCGAGGTAAAGCTCCTTGACTCATTCGATGCTACATTCGACAACACCACCGGCACTATCGAATTCCTCTCTGATGAAGGCGATATGGGATTCGCTTGGCCCGCATATACCGACGAAGCCTACACAAATCTCACCGGCTGGTTCGGACTCTTCGACGTGTACACCGCCGTACAGTCAGAAGCCGGTGCTGAACTCATCGATCTCGGCACAGCAGAATTTGTAGAGAACATCGCTTACCCTCTTTTCAACAAAGGTGCTGAAAACACTACAGTAAGTAAACTCAACATCAAGACCGACGGTCAGGGCACATACTATCTTGCCGATCCCCTCCAGGCTACATACTCAGCCCTTGAATTCAATGGTGAAAGCCCCGAAATGGTGATTGACGCAACCGATCCCGACAACATCCGCATTCCTATAACAGGAACAAGCATCGTCAACAACAGTCAGGTTCAATACGTCTACTTCAGTGAAAGCTACTATTCCGACCTTACCGGCGAAGCTCTCGACGATGCTCTCATCATCAAGAAAGAAGTAGAAGGCGACAAGGTAACAATCGTCATCCCCTACCACTCTACGACAATATGGTCATACAACACTGATAATTTCTACTATGGCTCAGCATTCGTAAGCACACTGACCTTCACCGAAAGCCTTGTAGAGTCAGGTGTAGACAATGTAGCCGTTGACTCTGAGAACGCTCCCGTAGAATACTACAACCTTCTCGGCAACCGCGTGACCAACCCCGCCAAGGGTCA
>JAAVFS010000091.1 GCA_014800605.1 Bacteroidales bacterium
AATCGCAGTTTGAAGTTTGTTCGCTCGATGAAACCACAGCGTGACGGAAGCAGAGGGATGTTCGCCTCACGGCTTAAAAAATACGAGCTGACCACCGGGAAGTCTGGAGATTTTTTCAGTCTGAGGGCAAAGAATATCCCGTTCCGGCACGTTTATCGCCACGAGCGAACATACTTTTAACTCCGCTTATAATCTGCATGAAAGTAGAGCCAAGCGCAGCCCCTTAGGGTGACACTGGACGACAGACATACGAAAATGATAATCTGAATAAATCTTTTATGCTATCCCCGGACAGAGCAAGTATGTGATTGCAGGCGTACATGTAGCCTACGGAATGATCGCAGGAAATCACTTTCTTGCTCCCGTGGGGTGTGACTAAACGCAGAGTGGCGTGGCGGCTCTAATCCAAACCAAGAACGGGCGTGAAGAACACGGACTGACGATGAGAGTCCGGTGAGGCGACATCCCTGTCGCATCCTCACAGGGCGTTGAGGAAGTCGGTGTTCAGCCCGTTCCATCAGTCGGATTGCGGTCGAAGGGTGTCAGTGAACTACGGCTCACCATCACCCTTTGACGGCAAAGCCGACGAAAACACGAGCCGCCACGCCTCTCGGAGTTTACTAATTTGGTCGATTTGGTGTATTTTGTCCTTCCAAAATAAAATATGCAACTATAAAGTTGCATTATTGAAAAATATCTATTATCTTTGCAAAATGATTGCAAAGAGCACGCTGAAGAAAACGTATTTACTTGTGCAAATCTAAGTAAAGCATCTTTTTAAGAATATTCAAAATTTATTTATGGGAAAGCCATTTAAGGACGAACTAAAAAAGCTTTCGGAAACAATTCGATGGGCGGAAAAGCAGGATGTGTTACGTCTTGAACGGTTTCTGTTTGTAGAAAACAAGCAGATGCCTTTGGTGTGCATTGGATCTGGAGGTTCACTCAGTGCTTGTCATTATGCCGTGCAACTATATCAACAATACAATGGTGTACTGGCACAAGCGATGACACCACTTCAGTTGATGTATTCAGGACATAATGTTATCCGTAGCAGTAAACTGCTATTTCTTAGTGCCAGTGGTAAGAATAAGGATATACTGAATGCCATTAAATATGGTATAAGATATAACGAAACAAGCATGATGTGCCTAACATTCCATAAGAATAATCCTACTGAGAAACTACTGGAACAGTACCCCAAGGTACAGCGTTGGTGCGAGGATATCCCAAGTGAAAAAGACGGTTTTTTGGCAACTAATTCACTAGTTGCCACATTTACTTTACTTTGCAAGACCACGGTTGGTTTTACGTTTAATATCCCCTCTTCCTTTTCCCAAGAAATAAAACCAAAAACCGAGACTCTAAAACTTAATGATATTCAAAATTTTATAGTTCTCTATGGAGCGGCTGGAGAACCAGTAGCATGGGATATAGAGTCCAAGCTCACTGAGGCGGCTCTTGGTTCAGCCTTGTTAAGCGATTATCGCAATTTCGGTCATGGTCGTCATCATTGGTTTGCTAAATGTAAGGAGAATTCCTGCATCATTGCGCTGATTAGTCCTATTGAAAAGGAATTGGCCACCAAGACCATTAATGGAATGCCTTCTGATGTGCCGATCATCTATATAGAAACTGATTTGGAAATGCCTTATGCCACAATTGATATGCTGCTTCAGTCATTCCGCTTTGTAAACGATCTGGGAGATATTCGGGGTATAGATCCTGGACGTCCCGGTGTTCCTTCGTATGGTCGTTTACTCTACAACTTGAATTATTATAAATTGACTAACCGCATACTGCCCAAAGAGAAAATCATTGATGTAGCGGTTCGTCGTAAGTTAGGTTCGTCTGTAGAGAAAAATGTACTATTGTGGGAATATTATAGTAATGCCTGCAAACGTTTTGTGAATCGACTTAACAGAGGAAATTATAATACAATAGCTTTTGACTATGATGGTACATTGTCACCAAAAGACCGTACGAGCCGTTATACAGATCGTCTTTGTGATGAAATCAAAGATGCATTACTGAGGTTTTTAGAGCGTGGCGTAGAAATACGTGTGGCTACTGGTCGCGGAAAGTCTGTGGCTAATTTGTTAAAGAACTCCATTGACAAGAGATATTGGCCTCAGATTAAAGTTGGCTACTATAATGGTGCTTGTCTACTGACACTTGGAGAAGAAGAAAAACTGGAAGAATGGAAGAATAAACCATTTGACCAAGAGCTGAAAAACCTGGAGGATGAATTAAAACAAAGACTTCCGACTCAATATGTTAGGTATAGGTTTGAAGAACGTAGCTGGCAGTTATCCATAGGAGGAGAGATGACACCGGAAGAGGCACAGATTGTTTATGAGACTTGCCGCGAAATTATCTGGGACAAGCTACTGAAAAACATTCGCGTGTGGCGTAGCAGTCACAGCTTGGATATAGTTGTTTATCGTGAAGTTAGCAAACTGCATGTAATAGAAGACGTACAGCATACCCTTTGTATTGGTGATTATGGTTGTATTGATGGCAATGACTATGAACTGCTTAATAGTTGGGCTTCTCTAAGCGTTGATAAAGTGTCAAAGAATGTTGATTGTTGCTGGAACATAGCACCATCTGGAGTGAATGGTCTTGATGCAACACTATACTACCTGAGTCGTATCTCTATTAACAACGGAGTTATCAAATGTAAATTTAACCTATGAACAGTAATTTAGCCAATCAGCTACTTGCCAGTATCATGAATTGGGATGCTAAGACTTTGGCATCTGAGCGTGCTGCTTTAGAATTCATGGGTAGCATGAAGTATGATGCTTATGACCGTTATATGCCGGGGATGCGCTTTATGAGCAGTTTGGTACAATGGCTGAATGATATTGAGGAGGGAGACCGTGATGAGGCTTATAAGTTCATAAAGGATAAGTTGGTCTTCATATCCTCAACGCAGATGAACTATCTTGTGGATTTGTTGTATGATTCTATAATACGACCTATTCTGCTGAATATGGCTACTGTTGAAACGGGGATGCCATCATATAAATGTTCCAACAGAGTAGTGCGTAGACGTTTTGAAATTGAGAAGCGTTCAGCACTTATCGTTGGTCTAAGTGACGGGGCCCATACAGACATTTTGCGTCGTAGTGCAGGTTTCAATAACGAACAGGTCTTGACCAACTACTATCCTGACGGGAAAAAATTGGAGGATATGCTAGAAGAGCTGCGTAAAGATACCAGACTGCAAGACATTAAAAATGCTTACTTTCGGAGGATATTCCTTATAGATGACTTTACTGCCAGTGGAAAAAGTTTCATCCGCTATGATAAAAGCGATAAGCAGTATCATGGCAAGTTGAAAAAAATCATTGACGAGTTGTGTTCTAAAGGATCTGAAGGCGGTCAGGAAATCAAGCATTTGGGCTATCTATTAGACCCTAATCAAGATAAAATACATATAGATATCTTGTTTTGTATTGCTACAGAAAAAGCAAGAACTAATATCAAGAATAACCTTGATGATTACTTGAAATCTGTTAATAGGCACGATAAAGTTGAATTCAACATTCATATTGTTCAGTTGCTTGAAGATAAATTATCGAATGACATAAAAAATGATAACGATTTGTTGGAGGTATTGAAGAAAGAAAAGCATTTTGTGGAAGAGTGTGTTATCTCCAAGAGCTACAAAGTTGGCAAGAATGATAACCCTTGGTTGGGCTTTGATGAATGTGCTTTGCCTGTTGTTCTTGCTCACAATACACCAAATAATTCACTGCCAATTATTTGGCAGGATGCAGAAAGATTTCATGGATTGTTCCCCCGTATAAGTCGTCACTGACCATATGAATATCTATAAGAACCCATTTGCCATACGCGCTTCCGAGCGAATAGAAACTGACGAGATGTTCTTGGAACTCTTCTCGTCAGAGCCCTTGGCACATCTTGAGGAGAAGTTTGAACAGGATAAGCTATGGAATAATGTTACTACCATCCTAAGCTCGCCAGGAGCAGGAAAGACCACCTTACTGCGTTTATTCTCCCCATCAATTCTTCAGCGGATCACTGAGCGCAAAACAGCCTTTAAGAAGCTGAAACGACTGGAGGTAATAGATAGTGAGCATATCAAGAAATGTGGGGTGTATCTCCAGTTAGGCCGTGATTATGAATTTCTGGAAGATGATGTTTTGTTTAATGAAATAGAACAGAAGAGATTATTTCTGTCACTTCTTAATGCGAGGATTGTTCTAGCTACTTTAAAAAGTTTGATGGCACTTGCTGGTATTAAATACACCCAATTAAATGAGATTAAGTATAGGCCAGAGGAGATTATTATAGAGTTAGGAAATTTCAAAGCAGAATACACCGGAAAAGAATTGTTGGATTGGGCCGCAGAGCAGGAACGTAAAATATGTGAGTTTCTTGACAGTTTTGTGTTGCCGGAAGAGGGAATTCAAGGAAGTAGTAAACTTTTTGCTTTACAAGCTATGAATGCTTCTTGGTTTACCTATAAAGGAGAGAGACTTTGTGAAGATTTTATCTTCCAGATAGATGACGGTCATAAACTCACTGAGAACCAAAAGAAGATTATCCGTGAGGAAACCATTGAGGTTCGTCTACCTGTAACGCTTTGGATAGCAGAACGTTTGGAAACACTCTCTACGACAGATATATTGAGTGATAAGAACATTAAGGACAGGGATGACCAGACTATCCACTTGGAGAATACAAAAAAGGGTATATTTTATCCAATGGTTAATAATATTGCTACTTTGCGTAGTGCCTTCTCTGCGGATGGAATTATTCTTGCCGGTGCCCTTGCTAGTGATACCACAATTAACTATAAAGCATTATACAACGATGCAAGTAAGAAATATTTAGCGCAATTGACAGAGCTTCATAACTTTGAAAACTACAAAGAGTGTGTGGCACCCTTAGAGAATCAAGATCCGTATGAGAGGGTACTTAACATGAGAGCTTTGCTGATGCATGCGGCCCGTCAAGGCGCAAACGGTACAATGAGCCTATTTGGATATACGACTCAAGATCTGGAGTGGATGTTAAATCCGTTGATACCATTAGTAAAGGAGGTATTGCCAGGTGAAATAAAAAGGTTGCCGCAGTACTATGGCTTCTCTACACTTAAGGATTTGGCTAACCAGAATGTTGAGCAATTTTTGGATTTGTCTGCCAAGATGTACGAACTGCTGGTAGCCAAGAAAATTTCAGACCCCTCTCACTATGTATTAACAGCAGAGGAACAAGACAAGATTATCAGAGACTTTGCACTTGCTAGATTGGAGGACATCAAGCGACTTCCACGAGGTAACAAAATCTATAGTTTCCTGATGAATCTGATAGATTTCTGCAGGAGAGTGACTTTTACTCCTACATATTCATATCGTTCTGTTACCGGCTTTGCCGTTAAGGAAGAGAATTCGGGTAAATGGGGGAAAGATGGCTTTTGGTTCCAAGAGCCTGACAATGATGAGTTGGCAACGATTCTGAAAGATTGTCTTGCATATAACTTCTTGATGAAACAGGGTGTAACTCAAGGTAAAAAAGACCAAAAATGGACCATATTCTACCTGAATAGCTGGCTTTGTGCATACGCTCATCTGCCACTAGAACGTGGAGGATGGCGTCCATTAACACTTCATAAATTAAATTCTTGGTTATGAAAAAACGTTGGGAGTCATACGTGATGTATCGTCAGAATGAAAAACTGGTGGAATTCTGGAAAGAGTACTATAAAGACATATCCGGGAGAAAAGTCCTTTTCTTATTGGGTAAGGGCTTTGACCCTAGAATGAATAATATCTTGAAACTGTTCCTTGAAAATAACACAAATCAAGTATTGGATTGTGTTGCCTTCGATTTCCCCAATGAGAAAGACCCTGTAGAGAATAAGAAGTTGTACGAAATCAATTCGCAACAACTTGCAGAATTGAAAGATCAATACGGCTTTAGTTATGAGGAGTTAATAATTGACGGTAGTTTGCCTTGGGACAAACGTATAGCTCAGATGAGTCGCCAAGTGATAAACAAAGACTTAAGTATGTATAATGACGTGATAATGGATGTTAGTTCACTACCTAGAGCGTTCTACTATAACATTGGCAAAGCCTTGTTCAATAATCTTGACAAAGATAAATCCAAGAATTTATTCTTTGCTGTGTCTGAAAATGTTACGATAGATGAATGGATTAAGAAAACACCGGTAATTGATAATATAGAGCCGTTAGTGGGATTCCGTTCTTTGTCAAGCCTAGAGTCTAATTTGGATAAAATAAACATCCTTATTAGTTTGATGGGTGACCAAAACATTGACATTCTGCGGAGTATTTACAATCATTTCCAGCCATCAGATATGTTCCCCGTATTACCTTTCCCATCGAAAGATCCACGTCACTCTGATTATCTGATGCTTAAATACCACGAGTTCTTCACAGAAAAGCAATTTACAGAGCCACAAAATGTTACATACGCTGACGAACAGAATCCTTTTGAATTGTATCGTATTGTATCCAATATGATTCAGGGACATCAAGCTACGTTCAAACCTATCAGTGACCACGTTTGTTTTGGCATCGCTTTACTGACAAGCAAATTGCTGTCACTTGGCGCACTACTTGTGGGATTGGAGTATAATAATTGTGTGACTATCTATAATGTGAGTTCAGCGAACTATGAAATAGAAAACGCAGCTACGTTTGTGCAAATCAACAAGGATAGTATTCCCTTCCTACTCTGGATAACAGGAGAAGCCTATAATGAGGAATAATTCAAAACTTTCACCTTCTTGATAAACTTAAAAAATGAATAACAATATATGCGTTGGTGCAGGCCTTATTAGTCTGGATGTATTGATCTGGGACGGACAGAAAGTACCCGTGTCCTTCTATGTTGGCGGTACATGCGGTAATGTTATGATGATTCTCTCACACATGGGTTGGGATACGTATCCTATTGCTCGTTTGGACGGCACAAAGGATGCTAGACGGATTTTGGATGATATGGATAAGCATCACGTCCATACAGATTTCATTTCTACTAGCGATGGTAAGACTCCTGTTATTGTACAGCGCAACTTTGTGAACAAAGACGGCATTCCAACACATAAGTTCGAGTCCCGTAATAATATTGGCCGCTTCTACCTTGATTTCAAACCATTAACTCTAAAACAGGCCAATCATGTACTTGATCGAATTGGCATCGTTCCTAAAGTGTTCTTCTTTGATAGAGTAGCCCCTGCCATCCTTAAGTTGGCTACGAAATTCAAGGAAATGGGAGCGGTAATATTCTTCGAGCCTTCCAGTCGTGGTGGTAAAGTGAACCTATTCAATAAGTGTGTCGAAGTAGCTGATATTGTGAAGTTCTCAGACCAACGGATAAAAGATTTAGAACAGTTTGGTAATTATAAGAACAAACTCTTCATCCAGACACAGGGAGCCAGAGGACTGAACTATAGGTTTAATTCCGAGTGGATTCATATGGCCCCCGTGTTGAATGAGAATGTTGTTGACACCGCTGGTGCCGGTGACTGGACAACGGCTTCATTGATTAATAATCTATTAAAAGACAAAGCAATATATGAGATATGCGATCTTTTAGTATCAGATTTGGAATCTGCACTAAATGAAGCGCAGAAAGTTGGTGCGGTAAGTTGTTCCTATGAAGGAGCTCGTGGTATGATGCAACATAAATCTCAGTGAACGATGTCTCATCATCATCCTTTGACTGTATACTAAAGTAAACAAGAGCTACCACCATACTCAAGTTTAAGAATTATGAAATTTCAAAGAATCACAGCGATAATGATGTTTTGTCGGGAAAAAATGACTGTCTTTGGACTATGATTACAAAAGAGCAAGTCGAGAAATTCTTAGAGGATTTCAGTCTGAAGGTCAAAATCTTCGGAATACGTTTTCGTGATGACCGTCAGAAAAACCAGAACAGCCTCATTGAGTTAGGTATCACGCCTAATCAACGAATGGATGTCATTATGAACCTCAACTGCTATGATTATTCCGAAGGTCCGATTGTGGATGCTCTGAATAATCAAGGTGAAATGTGGATGTTCGGCAAAGATGTGAGAGGAAACGAAGTCTATATCAAGATTACGCTTGGGAAGCCTAACTCCCATACGATATGTATCTCGTTTCATAAGGCGGAACATCCAATGTCTTACCCATTAAAGAATAAAGGCGATGGAAAACAATAAGCTGTTACCAGGAGAAAAATACTTCCAGGAAGTAAGAACCACTACTTTCCGAAAGGAGGAGTATTCCTACCTCCACACCGGAATCATTGATGAAGACGGAGAGATGTGGACTACTACTGAGATGGATGAGGCGAATATCTTTCAAGTATATAATCAATATCGCGTCAGACATGGCATTCCTTTCCCGGATGAGATTTCCGGATTAAGGGAACACTATGGTTTGTCTGCTGCAAAAATGGCACAGATACTTGGTTTCGGCATAAA
>JAAVFS010000092.1 GCA_014800605.1 Bacteroidales bacterium
TATCTTCGACAAAGCAGACCTCGACGCACAGGTGCAGTTTGAATCGCAGGACTCCGTCGTCATGTGGGGTCGCAACCTCGTCTTCCTCTACGGCGACGCGCAAGTCACCTACGACGACCTGAAGCTCGACGCCGCTGAAGTCAAGATGGACATGAACACCAACGATGTCTACGCATTCGGTCGCGCCGACTCTGTGGGCGAACTGACCGGAACCCCCATCTTCGAAGAGAGCGGCACGCAGTATGAGTCGGAGACCATGAGCTACAACTTCAAGACCAAGAAAGGCTTTATCACCAACGTTGTCACCCAGCAGGGCGAAGGCTACATCACCGGCGGACGCGCCAAGAAGACCGAAGGTGAAGACTTCTACTTCGAGGACGGAAAATACTCCACATGCGACAACCACGAAGACCCCCACTTCTATCTCCAGCTGACACGCTCCAAGATGCGCCCCGGCAAGAACGTCGTGACCGGCCCCGCCTACATGGTGCTCGCCGGCCTCCCGCTCCCCATAGCCGTGCCGTTCGGCTACTTCCCATTCTCGGAGTCATACGCATCCGGCATCATCGTGCCTACATTCGGCGACGACTACAACCGCGGCTTCTACCTCAGCAACGGCGGATACTACTTCGCCATCAACGACAATATCGACCTGGCGCTGACCGGACAGATCTACACCCGCGGATCATGGGGGCTGAATGCACAGTCGACCTACAACAAACGCTATAAATACAACGGCAACTTTGCCATCAATTACCTGACCACCATCACCGGCGACAAAGGGCAGAGCGACTACTCGAAAGCCACCAACTTTCAGGTCCAGTGGAGCCACTCCCAGGACTCCAAAGCCAATCCTAACATGACCCTCTCGGCTTCGGTCAACTTCTCCACATCCGGCTATAGCCGCAGCGACCTCAACAGCTACTACTCCAATAGCTTCACCGAGAATACCAAGAGCTCTACCGTCAATATGACCTACCGCTTCCCGAATTCAAAATGGTCACTCTCAACTACGATGAACATCACACAGCGCTCACAGGACTCCACACTCGCCGTCTCATTCCCCAACGTCACCGTCACGATGGCGCAGATATACCCCTTCAAACGCAAAAAAGCGATGGGCAATGAGCGTTGGTACGAAAAGATCCGCATGTCGTATTCCGGTCAGTTCCAAAACTCGCTGACTGCGCCCCAGAATGAATTCTTCCGTAAAAGCCTCATCAAGGACTGGCGCAACGGCATGAAGCACTCAATCCCCGTATCGGCGACCTTCAACCTCTTCAAATACATCAACGTCACACCGTCGGTCAACATCAACGACCGAATGTACACCACCAAAGTGCGCCGCCAGTGGGACCCCAACGCCGCTGCAGAAGTCTGCGATACAACCTACAGCTTCTACAACGTCTGGGACTTCAACGCGTCGCTGTCGATGGACACCAAGATCTATGGCTTCTTCCAGCCCCTCCCCTTCATGGGCGACAAAGTCAAGATGATACGCTGGGTCATGACCCCGACCGTGTCGCTTAACGGCGCTCCCGACTTCGGAAGTTCATTCTTCGGCTACTACGACTCCTACAATTACGTCGACCGCGCAGGACGCCAGCAGACCAAAATCTACTCACTCTTCCCCAACGCGCTCTTCGGCGTCCCCAATCAGGGTAAAAACGGATCGATAACATTCGCACTCGCCAACAACCTGGAAATGAAGGTCAAGAGCGACAACGACAGCATCGGCGAAAAGAAGGTGTCACTGATTGAAAACCTCAACATCTCGCAGAGCTATAACTTCGCCGCCGACTCGCTCAACTGGAGCAACATCAACACCTCAATCCTGCTCCGACTGGTCAAGAATTTCAATCTCAACCTCAATGCCGTCTGGGACGTATACACCTATCAGCTCAACTCCAGTGGCAACCCCGTCAGAGTCAACATCCCCCGATGGAAAGCCGGCAAGGGTCTGGCACGCCTCTCCAGCACCGGCACCTCATTCTCATATACATTCAACAACGACACCTTCCGCAAGCTCTTCAAAAAAGACAAGAATGGCGACGAAAAGCCGGATAAAGAATCCGACGACCCCGACGAGGAGATGGCCGATGACGAACAGCCGCGCATGAGCCGAATGGGCCACGACCATGACCATGACGACGGAGGTCTCGAGATGAACTCCGACGGCTACATGAAGTGGGAGTGCCCCTGGAGTCTGACCATCAACTATTCGGTCAGCTACGGCTACGGCACATTCAACAAGGAGAAATTGGAATACAACGGCAAGCTGACCCAAAACCTCAGCTTCAACGGCAACATCCGCCCCACCAAAAACTGGAACTTCTCATTCTCGGCAAGCTACAACTTCGACACCCACAAGCTCGCCTACATGAACTGCAACATATCCCGCGACCTCCACTGCTTCACGATGACAGCCAGCGTCATACCCGTCGGTCCGTATAAGAGCTACAACTTCCATATCTCTGTCAAATCATCGCTGCTCTCTGACCTCAAATACGACAAGCGCTCATCTACCGACAACGGCATCAAGTGGTATTGAACAAATTCCCGCTACGGGGCGTTGAGTTATAAAAAACAATACTTAACGCAATCCACCTACTACTATGAAATCATCACTTCTCGCCGGGCTCGCCATCACAGCCGTAGCAGCCCTCACATCTTGCTCATCTGTCAAGTCTATCCCCGTAGAAAATCTCTCCGGCGAATGGAGTATCAAGAAAATAAACGGCGACAAAGTCAAAGTCAGCGACGAGACCGTTGAACCCTATCTCGCATTTGATGTAGTCAACAGCCGATTCTTCGGCCACGCAGGATGCAACTCTATCATGGGCTCATTCGCTACCGGCGAAGACAATGAAATCGAATTTACCAGCACAGGTGTAACCATGATGATGTGCCCCGACATCGCTACCGAGGACGCTTTACTCAAAGCCCTCGCATCGGTCAAGCAGTATAACATCAACGACAATGGCGATCTCGAGCTGTCAAGCGCATCCGATCGCACGCTCGTATCGCTCACCAAGCGCCCCGACACCCTCTCGCCACTCGCTCTCGATGGCGAATGGCAAGTAACTTCCCTAGGCGAACTCGATCTGACCGAGGATGCTGATAACAGTTACACCATCACCTTCAACTCCGAGGATGACACCTTCGCGATGACTACCGACTGCAATACCGTCTCTGGCAAATATGCAGGTTCGTTTGTCGACATCAACTTCAGCGGCCTACGCACTACCCGCATGGCATGCCCCTCGATGGAGATAGAGCGCACAGTCTCTGAGTTACTCCCGACCATAACCTCATTCAGCGAACTCGGCGATGACAATGCATTCGCATTCTACGATGCCCATGGCCAGCTCGTCATGATGATCAACCGTACAACCGAATAATCTCAGACCCACTCACATAAAAAAAATAAGGCTACACTCCGGCACCAAGCCGATAAGTGTAGCCTTTGCTTTTATCATATCCGGGGGTGTTGCCCCGAGTGCGATTACTCGTCGAATGTCATTTCGTCGAAGCCTTCAAACTCGTCCTCATTATATCCGTCAGAGCCATAGAAGTCTTCGTCGATGTCGATCGCTCCCGCAGCAGCCTTTGCGTCAACGGCAGCATCGAATGCCTCGAAGTCAACAGTCTGCGAAGGGGGATTCCCCTTTGACAGAGTGCAGAGAGGATCCTTGAGCGACTTTCCGGTGACCATCTCACGCATCTCGATGAAGAAAGAGCGGTCGGTCATATAGTCGAAAGTGAACAGCAGTCGCTGCCCCTCATCCTCGATGAAGTCAGAGAGTATGGTGTCCTCCATAAGGTAGACATCCTGATCAGAGTCCGATCCCATGTCCTCCATAGTGATCTCCTGCTCCTTCTCCCAGTTAGAGTCACAGAGGAAGAAAGATGACATCTGGTTTTTGTCATAGCCGACACTATCACATATAATATTTTTCAAATCCAAGAATGTCATGTCGGCATCAATCTGGATTTCGCGACGAAAGTTGTCTACTTCGTCAGAAACAATTCTGAAGTTGAAAATCATATAAATGCTGGAGTTTGTTTGCTAATGCGAATTTAGACTATAATCTCAATTGATGCAACTTTTTTCCTGAAAAAATCGAAGCGGCTCCAAGCTGATAAGAAAATACGGATAAATTTCTCTAATATGTGAGATAATCGCTATCTTTGCACCAAAATAATCTATTAAGAACAAAATTATGGCAACAAAAAAGCTACAGATCAGAGACCTTACCCTCCGTGATGGCCAGCAGTCACTCTTTGCGACTCGTATGCCTCAGAAAGACATCGACTTGCTGCTCCCCTTCTACGAGAAAGCCGGTTTCTATATTATGGAAGTATGGGGCGGCGCCGTGCCCGACTCGGTGATGCGCTACCTCGATGAGTCACCCTGGAACCGCCTCCGCAGCGTCAGCGCTGTGATGAAGGGCAAGTCTCTCCTTTCAGCCCTCTCACGTGGCCGCAACCTCTTTGGCTACAAGCCCTATCCCACCGACGTGCTCGAAGGATTCTATGCCGAGGCTATCAAGAACGGCCTCAATGTAATGCGTATCTTCGACGCTCTCAATGACATCAACAATGTCAAGGAGTCAATTAAGCTCATCAACGAGCTTGGCGGAATAGCCGATGGTGCTGTCTGCTACACAGTCGACCCCAAATTCGAGCCCAAAAAGCAGAGCTTCTTCGAGCGTCTCTTAGGCAAGAAAGAGCAGGCTCCCGAAAAGATCTTCACCGACGAATATTTCGTAGAGAAAGCTCTCGAGATGGAGCGTCTCGGCGCCAAGATCATCACCCTTAAGGATATGGCCGGCCTCGTCAACCCTCTGCGCGCCGCTTCCATCATAAGCAAGCTCAAGCAGAATGTCAAGGTACCCGTTGACTTCCACACCCACTGCACCCCCGGCTACGGCCTTGCATCAGCAGTCATGGCTATCATGAACGGCGTCGACATCCTCGACACCAACATCTGGTACTTCGGTGGTGGCTCAGCAGCTCCCGCTATCGAGCTCATCTACGTATTCTGCCAGAAGCTCGGCGTAGAAGTCGAGGCCAACATGGAAGCTGTCAGCGAGATCCGCACCCGCCTCAAGGAGGTAAGAAAGTCGCTCAAAGACTTCGACCTCGCTGCCAAGTCATTCCCCAACGACTTCAACCCCCTCACCGACAAACTCCCTGCCGAGATCGACGCACAGTTTGACCGCGCCATCGAATGTGGCCGTGCCGGCGACGAAGAGGGCATGCTCGCAGCTTGCCACGCTATCGAGGCCTACTTCAACTTCCCCAAGCCCAATGAGCTCGTCAAGAATGCTGAAGTGCCCGGCGGTATGTACTCCAACATGGTCGCTCAGCTCAAGGCTCTCAAGGCCGAAGACCTCCTCGACGATGCCATGCACCTCATCCCGAAGGTACGCCGCGATGCCGGCCTGATCCCCCTAGTGACACCCACCAGCCAGATCGTAGGTTCACAGGCTGTCAACCTCGCTATCGACCGTCGTAAGGGCAACCCCGACTACACCACTAAGAGCAATGAGTTCATCTCGCTCGTCAAGGGTGAGTATGGCAAGACTCCCGTGGCTATCGATCCCGCCTTCCGCGAGATGATCACCGGAAGCCCCGTCGAGAAGGACTACGATGTGACATCTTATAAGAAACCCGAGAATCCCAAACTCCCGGAATACGGCAACATCCCCCTCGCCTCCAACCGTGAGGAAGAGCTCCTGCTCGAACTTCTCCCCAACGTGGCCAACCCCTTCCTCCGTCGCCGTCGCGATGAGGAGCATGCAGCCAAGGCTGCTGCCATCGCGGCCGACAAAGCCGCTGCAGAAGCTGCCCGCAAAGCCAAGTTTGCCAACATCACCGGCGAAGTGTTCGCTGCTCCCATGGGTGGCAAGATCATCTCTGTCAATGTCAAGCCCGGCGACAAAGTCAAGAAGGGTGAGATCATGTTCGTCTACGAAGCCATGAAGATGGAAAATGACGTAGAGGCTGAAAAGGATCTGACCGTTAAGCAGATATTCGCTGTTCCCGGCGAGATCGTCTACACCGACGAGCCCATCATCGAGTTCGAATAATCCCTCAACCGATATTCCCCAATAGCGCCTCAGGAGTCTGAGGCGCTATTTTTTTTGTGCAATGGTTTATGGACCGTTCTCAGTTAACTTTTCACTATGCCGGAGTGTTAATATAGTAGAAACAAGATAAAGTATAAATAAATGAAAGAGAAACTGACAATAGCTTTGGTGGCCCACGACCATCGTAAGGCAGATATGATCGACTGGGTAAAGCGCAATGCCGATTATCTGTCGAAACACCGCCTGGTCTGCACCGGCACCACGGGAGGACTCATCCGTAAGGCTTTTGAGGATCTTGGGATAGAGGCACAGGTTGACTGCATGGCTTCCGGTCCGATGGGGGGCGATGCTGAAATCGCCGCTATGGTAGTCCGCAATGAAATTGACCTGGCTGTATTCCTGATTGATGACCTCAATGCACAGCCCCACGAGGCCGACATACAGATGCTTCTGCGGCAGTGTCGCCTGCACAACACCCCGATAGCATGCAACCGCATAAGCGCCGATCTGATGATATCGAGCCCCCTCTGGACCGACCCGAACTACAAACCTATGGAACAAAGCTACATCCGCTTTGACCGAAAACACGAAAACTGAATGGGCGCAAAAAAAGAGCCTCGGGGATGATGCCCGAGGCTCCTTTAGTTGTATGCCAGCAGGGTTGACTTAACGGAGTACCTTGATGGCCTTGTCGCCGGCGCGGAGGATGTAGATGCCGCGGTCAAGATCACGGAGAGCCTCAACGGGAGCTATCTGAGTCTTGATGAGTACGCCCTGAATGGTGTAGACATCGACGGGAGCGCCGTTGGCGAAGATTTCGTCAATACCGGTTGTGACGTCGTCCTGAGGCTCAGCAAGCAGGAGGAACTCGCCATGGTCAGCAGGAAGCTGAGCGGCAGCGATGTATGCATGGTGAGCGTCGATCTGGTCGAGACGTGCGCCATTGTTAGTGATGAATCCGCCGTTGGTATCTGACTCGGTCACTACATGGATGGGCTCATCCTCAGCGACAGCCTTATCGACATGAGTACCTGTCAGCAGGCCTACGGTGTTAGTCTCTGTGGTGTTTATAGCCTGACCCTTGAAGGTGACTGTGGGCGCAGCTTCATCGTCGGCAAGAGTGTTGATGCCGTTCCGGAATGAGAGGATGTCGAAGGGAGCATCTGACTCGTCGCCGGCCTCAGCTGATTTACGCACTACGAGGTAGGGGACGTTGGCAGCGAATGTGCGGACGCCGTCTACTTCCTCGACAGCCTCGATGGTCAGCAGATGGTAGAAGATGCCGGCCATATCGGCGCCGGGCATGGGCTTTTTCTCGCCTACGCCGGTCACGCTGTATGCGTTCAGATCAGAGGGAATCTCAGCATCGAAGGGGAGGATGATTGTACCATAGTTTTCACCCTCCATATACCAGTCGAGGGGAAGAGTGGGCTCTTCGAAATAGAGACCGTGGATGTTGACATCGCCCTGGAGTTCCTTCGGGATAGTGATATAAGCATGGTAGGGAGCCACTGACTCGTCTTCACCCATACCCTCTTCGTGGCGGACGAATCCGACATTCTCCTCATAGTTCTGCAGATGATACTGATAGTCCTTGACGTCAGACTCTACGAGCACGCCGGTCAGGTTGCCGTTGGTATAGCTGTCGGTGTAGGTCATCTTCTCATTCTGAGTGAAGCCTGAGAAGGTATATACATCGCCGGTCATAGCCTCGGCGGCACGCTTGGGTGCGCCCTTGACAGTCTTGGCCTGTACGCTTGCGGGAGCTGCGTCGGCAGTCTGAACGAGATAGGGGGTCTCAGCCTCGATAGAGGGCTGCTCGGTGTACTGGAGGATATGGTGGGTAGCACCCTCAGCGGCAGCCTCTACATGGGCGGTCACGCTGAACACCTTAAGTCCCTTCTCATTGAGCTCATCAGCGCTGACAGCGAAGGGGAGGATGATGGTGCCGTGGGTGGGAGTCTCCATAGTCCAGTCGATAGATACCTGACGGCCTACGAGCAGAAGCTTGAAGTTGTCGACGGCAAACCAGGGACCTTTCACCTCAGCATTTGCTGCCTGGCTGGTGAAGTTGCCATCGGCCGAGGGGTAGAGACCGATTGTCAGGTCAGAATTGTCTTTGGTGATCTCAAATTCGAGCTCCTCTTTCTGGAAGGCTGTCTCGCCGGTTGTGGTGATCTTCTTGGAGTTGTCGTTGGCAGCGAGATAGAAAGTGTTGCCGGCGTTAGAGGCTACCAATACGCTCAGCTTATACTGACCCTTGGGGAGACCTGAGAGAGTCTGATAGATAGGATAAGCCTCGCCGTTATAGTCCTCATAGTCATGTAGGTTGGCATAATAGATATGCTTTTCGTTGCGGCCTTCGATGTTGTAGACATCTTCCTTGCTGTCGGTGACGAGCGCCATAGCGATGGGCGAAGCCTTTGTGTTCCAGTAAGAGAGGTCGCCGAGCTCGAAGCTGTTATTGCGGATAGCACCGCTCATGTCAGCTTTGGTCTCAGCCTGAGAGAGGACGACGGCACTGAAGTGTTCGAAGAGAGTTGTGCGCTCCTCGAGGCCGTTGCTGCCGTCGAGGTCGCCTGAAGCATGGTCGCTTGCAAGGTGAGTCTCAATCATTTCAGCTACTTTCTTGTGATACTCCTCTGCATCCCACTTGTCCTGATAGTACTGAGGAAGTGTCTCGGCAGCGATTACTTCGACGCGATTCAGGGCGTCGAGAAGTCGGCGATAGAACACGCAGTAGTCGGCTGAGCCGGAGCGATAGAGACGAACGTCGTCGAGCTTATACCAGTTGCCGCCATAGTCGTCAAACGAGCCGTCGGAGTTGCCGCCCATGAATGAGACGGTGACCTCCTCAGTATTTTCTGCAACCTCAAACTCAAAGCTGATGAGCTTCGACACAGATTGGTCAGACTCTACGACGAGCGCATCCGAGCGCTGGCCATTGACCTCGATATACATGCAGTCACCCTCGTCATTGGCAGCCTGAGCTGTGACCATATAGTGGCCGGCGGGGAGACCGGGGATAGTCTGCGATAGGATTACACCGCGGCCGCGGTTTTCGGGGTTCGGATCCTCCTGCCAGCAGTTGAAGAGGAATGAATTCTGAGTGCCGTCGGTGACATAGATTCCCTCGTTGGGTTTCACGCCGGTGTCATTGTCCTCACCACGATATGATGTGGTCCAGCCCATCAGTGTGCCGGTCTCGAAGCCTGCATTGATGAATGCGTTGGTGTAGTCCTGGTGCTTATTGTCATCGGGAGTCTGGGCAAGAGTCAGCTCGCGCATCTTAGTGTAGATCTCCAGAGCGGGAGCGGCACCCTGATCTTCCTGGCTGTAGGTGAGATTGTTCATGTTGTTCTCGTAGACAGCGAGCCAGTCGGGAGTGCTGCCGAGGCGGCGCTTAGCGTCATCGATAGCACGCTCAAGGATCGGATAAACCGGACCGTAATATATCAGCTCAAAGTCGTCAAGCAAAAGAGCAGTAGCTGAAGTATGATTAGGAGCGGAAACGTTAATCGTAATTGTCCCGTTAGTAAGCTTGAAATTTTCAATCTTACAAGTGTACTTGTCATCCTTCATTTCTGATCCGACCGTTTCCATATTCATGGTCAGGTTTTTAGTATCATTGGCTATCGCCACAGTGCCAGCCTGAATCTGGCCCTCCACCTTCTGATCTACGCCATTGATTGTCACAGTCATCTTATGGTCAGTTATATTGGATGCATAAGCCTTCCACCTGAGGGTATAGATTCCTTTGGGAAGGTTCGTAATTTCCTTCTTCAGAGTCCATGACGCATTCCATCCGAACGCAACAGTTCCTTTCTTCAGATTATAGAGTCTAATTAGACGGCGGCTGTCATTCGCTCCCATACCGGGGTTGTCACATTTGGCACTTGTAGAGCTGAACTGCCATGTATTGATTTCGTTATCATTGCCGAAGAAGCGACCACCGGTGATGAGGAACGAAACATCGACACCCTTATCGCGTCGAGCTGATTTCAGCTGCTGATCCAGATAGTCATCAACTGAAATCAGCTCCCACTGGTGCATCGGATTGCCTTCAGCATAGGCAGTAGTGTCGGCATTGTGGGTAGTTCCGTCGTAGGCAAATTCACTCCATACTGGTTCTATTGCCGCAAGGCTCTTTTTTACTCCGCCTTCAGTATAGGTCAGTGTGAACTTGTCGCCATCGACAAAGTTCAGATCGAAATAACGCCAGTTGCCCGCATTATCGACATAGCCGTCTACTCCGATACCAGCAGCCTTGATGTCAGAAGTATTCAGAGTAGTACCGAATGCGTACATACCATCCTCCTTATTTATCACAGGTCTTACCTTAATGCCGTGAGCAGCCGTGACTGCATGCGTACCCCACCATTCGCCGGCTGAAAGGAAATCGCCTGTACCGACATTGCGGAGGAAATACCATTTGGAGTCGTCCCACATATTTTCATGCTCGACATCGCTCTGAGCAAAGAGCTCATCGTCGAGGATATAGTCGGTAATATAGTCGAAGTTGTTGTAGACGATGGTCGGTACGAGCTCTACGCCCTTAGCGTCATAGTTGTCGGTAAGTACCCAGTCAGACATTACGATACCTGTCGGGCCTTTCTTTGTGGCTGTCTTGATCAGGTTGGTAAAGTAGGGATTGGTCTGAGCGGCATTTTTCTTATAGCCATTGGTATTCTCGCCGCCGTAAGCGCCCGAAGTGAAGATGAACGACCAGTCAGGCTTATAGGAGCCGGCACGCTTGGCATCGTTGGGGAGGGTCTGATTGCACTGCCATTCGAAGAGACCTTTGATAGAGTTCAGCTCTGTCTGAAGCTCTGCATCATTGTCAGGAGAAGAAACGTCAGTAGCACGGATCACACCCTTAACTGAGGGGTCACTATCAAGCGATACTGTCGCTTTCTGATCCGCCGTCCAGAGATCAGCGTCGCCGGGCCAATTTGCAATATTTCCAGCCTTAAAGATGTGAGCAAAATCAATACGGTCACGACGGAAAACGATAATCTTACCTCTGACATCTTTCACCTTAAGGTTGGGAGAATACTCGATGAACATATCTGCATAAGTACCCTCATTGAACATCTTGTTGAACAGTTCGTTATACTGATTCTGAGAAGCAACATCATTTTTGCCTCCAAGAATAGATACAGACGCACCACCCTCACCTGAACGGAAGATATTCCCGCGGAATACGTGCATTACGAAAAATTCGCTCGGATGAGCCGTCAGATAATTTTTCAGTTTGGCAAACGCATCACCGAGTTTTAGATTTGTCTGGTCAGTACCATGGTTACACCACAGCTCGCCGCTTACCATGCCGGGGCGGAAGTCAAACGCACGGATACCTCCGGCGAGCTGTTCATCGATGGTTTTTTCCTGAGTGGTTGAATACGTGGAACCGGTAGCTGATTTCCACCCTTCGGCGGTAGCGGTATCGTGTGTACCGGGGATTGAGACATGGGCGACGAAGACATCGTCCGGGAGATACTTCATCCAGTTGGCGAAGTCGTTCTGCGCCTGAACCTTAGCAGCTGCGGCGTCGTAAGACGGCACGGCTGCTTTTGCCGCGAGCGGCAAAAACGGCAAAGCAAGCGCAACACAAAGCTTGATTTGTGATAGTTTCATGAGTGTTATAGATTGGTTATTAAGTTATTTTATGATTTAGATACAATACAGACATCACAGCTACAGCGGGAGCTGCTCGCCGGATGCTCTTGATCACATGTTACCTAATAATGTCAGATTTGTCAGTATGGTCAGATTATAAAGGTTTGGTATGTGAGTAAGTTTTACGCGTGCAAATTTAAACAAATTTACACCTAATATACAAAGGATTAATGTTAAAATTTCATAGCATTACGCAGTGCCTGAACCTCAGAGCATGAAGAACTCGGAGAAGGCGGCGATGGTATAGGCCACATCGACTGCGGATGCGGTCTCACGGACTGAGTGCATGGCGAGCTGGGGTGCTCCCATGTCGACGCCGCGAAGCTCGAGCTGTCCGGTCAGAATATTTCCCAGCGTCGAGCCGCCGGCTACATCGCTGTGATTGACAAAGTATTGGCAAGGCACTCCGGCTCGCTCGCAGATGGAGCGGAACACGGCAGCGCCATCGCCGTCGGTCATATACTTGCAGTTGGCATTGATCTTGATGACGGGACCGCGACCCAGCACGGGGTGATTGGTGGGATCCTGCTTTTCGGGATAGTTGGGGTGAGTGGCATGGGCATTGTCGGCCGACACCATGAACGATGAAGCGACGCCCCGGATGAACGCCTCGTCGTCGCCCCCCTGCGCAGCGTTGATGCGGCGGAGGATATTATAGAGCAGCGGCGACCCGGCGCCCTGCTTTGTGGCGCTTCCGGTCTCCTCATTGTCGAAGATGGCCACCACGCGTGTCACTGCCGAGGAATGGTCGGCGGTCTCCACGAGGGCTGTCAGCGAGGCATGGACCATCTCGAGGTCATCAATGCGACCGGAGGTAACAAACTCACCCTCAGCGCCTACGCGGCAAGCGGGAGTCGTGTCATACAGCAGCAGGTCGCAGTCAAGGATCTCCTCCGGAGCGACTCCGGCCTCGCGGGCCACCAGGCGCATGACGTAGTCGCGATGGCTGACGGTCTCGTCAATCTGAGCCAGGATCGGCAGCATGTCTTTCTGGCGGGAGAGCGGGTTGCCGTCATTGACGGAGCGATTGTAGTGGATGGCGAGGTGAGGGATGGTGAGCACGGGGCGATCTATGCGCACCAGGATGTGGCGCGGCGAAAGCGGGTCGTCGGTACGGACGATAAGTCGACCGGCGATTGACAGCGGGCGATCAAACCATGTATAGAGTATCGGGCCACCATAGACCTCGGTATTGAGCCTGATGATGCCGCCATCGGCTACCATCTCCGGAGCCGGCTTGATGCGGAATCCGGGGGAATCGGAGTGGGCGGCGATGATATGATAGCCACGCTCAGGCGACTGCCCTGAGCCAACGACAAAGGCCACGATGGCGGTGCCGTTTTTGATCGTGAAGTAGCGTCCTGACGGGCGGAGCGACCATGCGTCGCGCATGTCGAGCTCCTCGAATCCGGCCTTGAGGAGACGCCGGCGAGCGGTCTCAACGGCCAACAGATTGCATACGGAGGAATCAAGGAATCGCATCAGGTCGGCTACGCGACTGTCAACTGTCTGAGGTGTTATCATGGTCATGGCTGTTATCGTCGGGTTGGTCTATGGTTTCGGGGTGCTCTACAGGCTGTAGCTCAGAGGCTTCGGAAGCCGTGTCGTCATCAGGCTGCCTGGCGGGATCAACGGGGACACGCAGCAGGTCGTCATGACCCAGCGGACGGCGCCACGGCTCCCAGCGGAATCCCGGGAGGAAGAATATGGAGCGCTTGGCCAGATAGAGCGGTGTGATGGTCTCGGTGCTCTGCGACCACATCTTCAGTTTCTCGATATTGCGGTCTTTGAAGTCGGCCGAGAGGAAACTGCTCTCGGCGTTGGCTACCTTGGTATAGGTCGAGTCCTCATCGTTCATCGGGAAGAATGTGATCAGCACATTGCCCGAGACATCGAGTCGGCGCAGGTCGCCTGCCTCGAGCGTGGCTACCATCTCGCGGCCCGACATCTGATTGTAGTAGCCGGGCTCAATCTCCTCGGCCATGAAGCCGTTGTTGGGGAGGGTGATACGGTCGGCGGTCGAGTCGTTGAGGTGTACGACGATAGCATTGCCGAATATCTGGCGCGTGTCGCTCCAGACCATCGGGTCGATATTGAGATGGAGCAGCGAGTCCTTGGCCACGAAGGTCATCGAGTCGCAGACTCCCTGCAGGTCAGTGCGATAGAAGCGGACATTTCTGTATGCCACCACAAAGCGGGCCGTATCGGCCACCTCCTCTATTATATAGTCGTCCATCGGAGCGGGTAGCGGCTCAAGGGAGAGCGAATCGGGCCGGATGCTATCGAGCCGAAAGCTGTCAGCGACGATGCTGTCGGGGAGAATGGCATCGAGGACAATGGTGTCAGTAGCCATGCTGTCGAGCTTGGGGCTGTCGATTTGGAGGCTGTCGGGCATCACGACTTCGGCCACGACCTCCTCAGGCTGCGTCAGAGGGATGAAATTCTGTCGGATGGTGATGATCCTGTAGGCCTGGATCGTGTCGCCATGGAGCGAGAGCGAGTCGGGCGACGAGTAGTCGACGGCGATAGCGCGCCCGGAGACGAAGGCACTATCGTTCAGCTCATTATAGAAACCATACTCGCCGTAAAGACGCATCTTATTGACCGTATCGGTCAGAATCATGTTGCCATACGCGACGCCATAGCCGAGGTCGTGGTCATAGAATATGGTGTCGCCGGTCAGGGTTCGGCCGGTCGAGGTCACGACAGTCGAGCGCTCGTAGAGGTCGGCCTGGGTGGTCTCCGTATTATATGTGCCTTGGTCGGTATATATAGTGCCATCTTTGGAGGTCACGGTCGACGGGGCATTGAGCTCGGCGATATGGGTAGCCGTGTTATAGCGGAGGTCGTCGGTAAGGATCAGGAGCGTGTCAGTGCGCGACAGACTGCGCAGCTTGACGTCGTCACGGAAGTTGGCGTCTTTGGTCGACGGCGCATACTCGCCGTAGATGGATACAAGTCTGTTGTTGGCGTCGACGAGCTCGCCGCCGGTCTCATAGTAGCCGAGCTCGATATCCATGTCGTAGGTAAACTCGTCAGTGGTCAGAGTGACGTCGCGGTTGATCAGCCGGACAGGTTCCACATCGTCGGCATAGAGCACGGCTTGAGCCGTCGAATCGGTATAGACCAATCGGTTGGCATAGACAAAGAGCGTATCGCCCTGCTCCATTCTGACGTTGCCGAACGCCTCGATAGAGTTTGTGGCGTCGTAGAAATGGGCGCTGTCGCAATACATATACATATCGGCGCGCCGGAAGAGGACATTGCCAGTGACTACCTGATAGTCGGTAGCCGACGATGGCTTGAGCAGGCGGTCGGCCCGCTCGAGGAAGACACGGCCCGTATAGCGGTCGGCCGACGGGATGACGGCAGTGACCTCGCGATCGTCAGACGGACCCAGGGGGCGTATGCGACGATCGACCTGACCGCTCGACGAGAGCGAAGCCAGACCGACCACAGCCATCAAGCAACCGGGAAGGAGCAGCCTGAGAGCTCGCCGAGAGGATGTCCGACGGGGAGTCCTGTCCACCTTACTTTTTCAGTTTAAGCCATCCCTGATGTTTGAACTCGCAGTCAGACCATCCGTCTTCGATTCTGACGTAAGTATCTTTGATCTTCTTTTCGACCCACTCCTTGAGGAGCTCCTGCTTGCGGCTGGCCTCATACATATCTTTAATGAGCTGATAGTCTTCAGCGAGATTGGCGCGATGGGCGGGAGTGCGCGATGTCAGCTTGACGATAGCGACGATATCGCGGTCGCGCTTGGGATCTTTCATGATGAAGGGGCGGGAGATCTCGCCTACTTCCATGCCATTGATCTGGAGAGCAACCTCCTGAGGGAGGTCGGCCATCTCAAACTGGGTGGTACGGGTACGCTCGTTGATCATGACGCCACGGTTGTTGCGTGTGTCCTTGTCCTGAGAGTATGGCACGATCTGCTCGAAGGTGTATTTTTCGTCGTGGATGTCGGTCCAGACCGAGTCGAGGCGCTCCTTGGCCAGATTGAGGTCGTTGGCGGATACTTTCGGACGCAAGAGGATGTGTCGGCAGTTGACGCGGTCACCACGCTTCTCGATGAGCTGGATAATATGGAAACCATACTGTGACTCAACGATCTTTGACACCTTTTTCGGGTCATTGAGGTTAAATGCCACGGCTGCAAACTCAGGATCGAGCGACGCACGGCCTACGAAGCCGAGCTCTCCGCCACGTGTCGACGAACCCTTGTCCTCGGAATAGAGGATGGCAAGCATCGAGAATGAGCTCTGGCCGCTGGTCACGCTCTCGGAGAAGTCGCGCAGTCGGGCCTTAACATCCTCGATCTCCTGGCGCGGAATGACGGGGTTGAGGGTCATGATCTGCACCTCGACCTGTAGCGGCACGGCAGGAACGCTGTCCTTATCGAGCGACTCGAAGTAGCGGCGGACGTCGTTGGGGGTCGCCTTGATCTCCTTGGTGAGGCTCTGCTGCACCTGGCGGATGCGCTCGTTGTTGCGCGACGATTCGGCAAGGGCATCGCGGATCTCGGGGAGTGGCTTGCGGAAGTATTCCTCGACCTTCTCTTTCGATCCGATATTCATTATCAGAGAGTTGATATAATTATCAATCTCAGCCTGCACCATCGGCTCCGACACTTCGACCGAGTCAATATCGGCCTGATGAAGGAAGAGCTTCTGCACGGCGATCAGCTCGGGGATGACGCAATAGGGATCGCCATTGATCGGCTCGCGCTCATAGAGCATCTGCTGATACTGTTCCTCGATCTCCGACTTGTAGATAGGCTGGTCGCCGACAATCCAGGCCACCTCTTCAGCCACATTGTCATTACCCTTGGCCAGCGCAACGAGAGCAAGCGCCGCTGAGCCTAAAACTATTGATAACTTCTTAATTTTCACGATTATAGCTAATAACTAAATACAATAGGCCACTCTTAAGGCGGCGCTATTCTGCAAAAGTAGCCTTTTTTAAGCTAACTATCTCTATTTCTTAAGTATTTTTAAGAGAGCGACAGCAGTTTCTTCACATCGTCGATCGCCCCGGAAGCGTCACGCGAGGGGGTCGAAGGCACTATCGACGCATAATTACGGTCAAGCCAATACATGTCGGTATCGGCATTGTCAGGCTCCTCATTGATCAGCTTACCGCTAAGCCAGTAGAACGGCTTTCCGTGGGGGTCGGTATATGCGGCATACTCCTCGCTCCAATGGCTGCGAGCCGCTCTGACCACCTTCGCTCCCTCTATAGACACCTTGGCAGGGAAGTTGACATTGAGGCAGACATCAGCAGGGAGCCCACCCGCAATCACGCCGGCCACGATGTGCCGGATCCAGGGGAGGCACTCCGAAAAGTCGGCCGCCATAGAGTGATGCAGCAACGAGAATCCGATTGAGGGAATCCCCTGCATACACCCTTCGAGCACAGCGCCCATCGTACCGGAATATATAATGTTGACCCCCGCATTAGAGCCATGGTTGATGCCTGACAGAATCAGATCGGGACGCCGCGGCACAATGTGATGCAGGGCGAGCTTGACACAGTCGACCGGTGTACCGCTCACGGAGTAGATGGCCGCTCCGGATATCGAGGGATGCTCGGCTACATGCAGGGCATCATTGACCGTCATAGCCGCCGATTTGCCCGACTGCGGGAAGGAAGGAGCCACACCGACCAGATCGCCAAACTCCGACGCCACCTCAACAAGGCGGCTGAATCCGGGAGCTGTCACGCCGTCATCGTTAGTCACAAGGATAAGTTTTCGTTCCATTTCATTCATATTTTTTACAAATATACTCATTTTGTTATTTATAAAAAAACTCCCCGAGGGTTTTGCTCCATAGTCGGGTAAAAGTTAAATATTGTGAACGAAAGAATGCGGACAACTGAACAAGACTGCTTTCAAGCAGAAGCCATTCGGCAGCTTAACTCTTTTAATCCAGCAGCTTACCCCATCCGACTCAACGCACACTCGGCACCATTATCCGCGACATATTTGCTTTAGAGGGTTAGACATTTCTTGTGCATTGGGGGCTAAAGTGCTACCTTTGGGATATGGAAATGACCAAAGCACAACGCAAGCGATTAGCTTCGCTCTCGACCAATAAAGGTCGCCGCGAACTCGGACTCTTCACGGCCGAAGGCACAAAGTGCGTGCTCGAGACCGTCGGCTCATTCCGCGTCGAGGCGCTCCTGGCCACGGCCGACTGGATTGCCGCCCATGCCTCGCTGCTCGCCGCCGGAGTAGTCGCTGAGGAAGTGCGCCGCGCCGACCTCGTTGAGATCTCATCGCTTTCCACCCCGCCCGATGTAATCGCCGTATATCAAATTCCCGAAATCCCCTTCCACGCCCCAAAGGCCGCAGAGCTATCCTTAGCTCTCGACCGAATCCAGGACCCGGGCAACCTCGGCACCATAATCCGCATTGCCTCCTGGATGGGCATCAAAGACATATACTGCTCCCGCGACACCGTCGACATCTACAACCCGAAAGTTGTACAAGCCACAATGGGAGCCATCTCTCGCGTGCGCGTTCACTATACTGATCTGCCGGAGCTTCTTGCCGAGGCCAAGGCGTGTGGCATAACCGTCTACGGGACTTTCCTTAACGAAAAAAACATCTATGAGACCGAGCTGACCCCGGGCGGCATCATCGTCATGGGCAACGAGGGGAGCGGCATCAGCGACGCCGTCGGCCGACAGATCGACCGCCGACTCTTCATCCCCTCCTACCCTCCCGGCCAGCCTGCCATCGAGTCGCTCAACGTCTCAGTTGCCACCGCCATCACCGTCGCAGAATTCCGTCGTCGCAAATATCACACCTAACTGTCACCTCATCCTTCTGATTATGGCTAAAACCACAAAAACCAAGACCGTCTGGTATTGCAGCAACTGCGGAGCCGACTTCCCCCGCTGGGAGGGTCGCTGCCCCTCGTGTGGCGAGTGGAACACACTCGTCGAAGAGCGTGTAGCCTCCAAGCCCTCTAAAGCGCTTGCGCCCGAAGGCAATCTCAGAAGCGAAGTCAGGAAGATAAGTGAGATCGAGACCTCCGTCCAGGAGCGCGTACCACTGCCATCCAAGGAACTCAACCGAGTGCTCGGCGGAGGGCTTGTCCCCGGCTCGCTCATCCTCCTCGGCGGCGAACCGGGCATAGGCAAGTCGACCCTCGTCCTTCAGAACATCCTGTCAATAAAGTCGCGCAAGGTGCTCTACGTATCCGGCGAGGAAAGCGCCACACAGCTCAAGCTCCGCGCCGACCGCATCGGTCGCCCCGGCGACACCTGCTACATCGTCTGCGAGACTTCACTTGAGACCATCTTCGACCATATCCGCTCCGTAGCTCCGGGGCTGCTCATCATCGACTCCATACAGACCATTGCCAGCGACGCCCTCGACTCAGCCGCCGGCAGCGTCAGCCAGGTCAGAGAGTGTGCCGTCCAGCTGCTGAAGTACGCAAAGACAAGCGGCGTCCCCGTGATACTGATCGGCCATATCACCAAGGAGGGATCCCTGGCCGGACCGAAAGTGCTTGAGCATATCGTCGACGCCGTCCTGCAGTTCGAGGGGGACAGTCAATATATGTATCGCATCCTCCGCGGCATCAAGAACCGGTTCGGAAGCACCTCCGAAATCGGTATATACGAGATGTGCCAGCGAGGACTGCGCGAGGTCACCAACCCCTCGGAAATGCTCATGTCGGGCAATGAGGAAGACCTTTCCGGCGTGGCCATTGGAGTCACTATCGACGGCGTCCGCCCGTTCATAATCGAGGTCCAGGCGCTCGTCAGCTCTGCCGCCTACGGCACGCCTCAGCGCTCCGTGACCGGCTTCGACTCAAAGCGCATGAATATGCTCCTCGCTGTGCTCGAAAAGCGTGTCGGCTTCAAACTCATTCAGAAAGACGTGTTCCTCAACATAGCCGGCGGCCTGAAAGTCAACGACCCCGCTCTCGACCTCGCCGTCATCAGCGCCATCCTGTCAAGCAACGTCGACATCGCCATCCCTCGCGGCACCTGCATGACGGGCGAAGTGGGTCTCTCAGGTGAGATACGCCCCGTCACCCGCATCGAGCAGCGCCTGCGCGAAGCCCAGAAACTCGGCATGGACACCATCCTCCTCCCAAAGGGCAACCTCAAAGGCATCGACCTTAGCGAGCTCACTATCAAGACTATAGAAGTAGCCAAAGTCGAGGAGGCTTTCCGTTACCTTTTCAGCTGATCAAAATCCGCCTCTCAGTCCAAAGGTGTGTATCGAAATAAAAGCCGATTTATTGCCCGTAATTTGCTAAACTTTGTTAATCAGTGTAATTTCTACACTCAAAAAATTGCATATATAGAAATTGCATCCTATCTTTGTATTACAATCAAAATACTATAATCAAACACACACGTTTATTTCATTAACCCTAAACCAAACGCCTATAGCACTACATTACTCTAACTATTAAACCTATACAGTAATGCAAAAACTTAATCAGCTTACCGACGAACAGTTGGTGGCTGCGTATGCTAAAGGTAGCAACGAAGCGTTTGACGTCCTTCTTTCACGTCATTCTGACCGTATCTACAATTACATCCAGCATATCGTAAAGGACAGTGCCATCGCCGACGACATCTTTCAGGAAACCTTTGTCAAAGCAATCACCACTATCAAACAAGGCCGCTATACCGAGACAGGAAAATTTGGTGCCTGGCTCTCAAGAATAGCCCACAACCTTGTCATCGACAACTTCCGCCAGGAAAAGTCGGAAAATACTGTCTCAGCCGACACTGACGACGTCGACATTTTCAACCGTCGCGAACTCGCCGACGAGAATATTGAAGACACACTCATTACCGAACAGATCCACACCGACGTTCGACGCATTATGGACTCACTTCCAAAATCACAGCGCGAAGTCCTCGAAATGAGATTCTACCGCGATATGAGCTTTAAAGAAATCGCTGAAGCCACCGGCGTCAGCATCAATACAGCTCTCGGCAGAATGAGATACGCAGTGATGAATATGCGGCGAATCGCCGAAGAAAACAACATAGTGCTGACGGCCTGACCCCGTCAGCACTAACCTTTTCTACACGCCCCCATATTCAAAAACCGGCTCCACAATAAAGTGTAGATTGATCACACCTGCGACTGCCGCCTCATTATTTGTATTTGGTAAGCCAATCTCGGGTAGTCATAGTAAGTCCACAAAAGAGTAATATTACGCTTTACGCTAAGATACGCGCTACGTAATCTTAGACGGTATATATGGTGGCATTAGGCCGGAAAAGTCCTTGACCGTGCGAAAACGACCTGCAGAAGTGCCATGCCAAATAAAATCGGACTCAGGATCCACGATAAAGTGGTGCCGAAGTCCGTTGACCCCACGCAATGCGTGTATTTTACATTTATTTATTGTTTTTTATTGAATCGATTGACCAAATATCAATATCTCCCTTTTTTATTGGTGCTATGTTCTCAGGGAGATTTAATTCTTTAGAGCCCCTCGTTTTTACAGTTGAAACGTATGGAATAACACCCCCATGCATAGTTATTATTACAACAGAACCTATAGAGATTCCCATACGTTGCAAATAGTCGTAGCAGTATCCGGCAGTATGAGAAACTTCAACACCATTTATGACAATAGGCTCTATTTCTAACCTTGGGAAATAATGTCCGTCAATCCCTTGTTTCCAAGAAATATTGGTTACTATTGACTCTGCACTATATTTTGCTTCATCAAACTGCTTGAAGGCGATTCTGTCAATATGATACATTTCATTTATATCATCCATCTTTGAGCATTCTAACACAATACCATCGCAAGCATAGTCAAGAATTTGGTAATCTATATATAGTCTACGACATTGCAATCCAATTTTATTGGATTGCAATATTTCATAAGGTACAATATCCGCTTTATTTACATATTGCTGTAGTTCTTCTAAATGGGATTTATTTCGGGAAATTCCTTGTATGCCATGCCACAGAACAAACATCTTATCTACAACTCGTTCATCGGGAATTTTACAATTTAACATTGCTGATACCAAAGATCGTGCATTTACGAACTTATTGTCATACAGAAAATTGAGTTCTTCAAAGTTTTTTTTGCGTAACAAAAAATCACCACGAAGTTCTACATTATCAGGCAATAGTTGGTTTAGTGGTTTAATTCTTTTAAGAAAAGCTGGATGAATGACCCAGCCTGCAATTCGTCTTCCTCTGGACACTAATCTATATTTGCCACCATTGACTTGAAGTGAAACTGCGACACCGTCAACTTTTGCAGATATTACATATTCAGATAAGTATGGGACTCCTCTCTTATGAATTTCTTTAGCCGTGATTTGTTCTAAATTGCAAAACTCGGTACGCAGAGATAGCATTTTATGTTTATGTTCAACAAATTCACCGACTTGAATGGAATCATCAATTTCATTTAATCCCATTCTATCATACACATAATCGGGCACAATTTCTTCACCCAAATTATAGGCTCGTCTATATGGTGTTTCGTCCATTTGAATCATTGTAGGGTAATAAACTTTTAGTATGATTTGGGCCAGGAGAAATCAGATTTCCCGTCTGCCCAAATTATGTCGCGTATTTTTGTTATATATTCCCACGAGGGCTGAGAGAGGCACTGAGTATGTAAAAGGATGCGGTGTCCCTTGGTATCGCGATTAATCCAAAGCATCGGCTCTTTTTCGTCAGAATTATAGGCTTTCTCAATCTCACTGGTTGGAAAGCCGAGAACTTTATCGCACCATTCAAGAGGTACATATTGGCCGACATCTTTGCCTATACCCAATATTACAATAGGGAATTGTTTAAAGAATGGATGTGAGAACATTTCACGACTTCTATCTTCAACTGATACTATTTTTTCATTCTTATTAGTGGTTGCCAAGTTTTTTGCTGCGGCAGCACTTATATCGGTATGAAAGCAAAAGTCATGAAAGTCAAGTGGACGCAGTGAATAAGGACGGTCATATTCTCTACCCAAAATAAGGTCTACTAATTTTTGGTACCACACCCATGTTGTAGCAGTGCCATCGTTATATCCATCAGCGCGTAAGCATTTTTGATTTGGGAAGGGTCTACGCGGATTACAACGACCCTCAACCTGTTTGTTCTCAAACAAGTTCCTCCAGTTTGAGCGATTTAGTTCCTGGTCATGATGAAAGGCATCGCAACCAATTTCCGTATTAAGGTCGTGAGCCGGTTCACGACCGATTATAAGGATACGAGCATTAGGATTACCCATGCCGATATAATTCTGCTGATTTTCGGCAGAATACACAAGGTCTATAAATTCTTTTGGTGCGTTCATATGCGTTCCTTTTTTGTTATGCCGCAAAGTTACAACATACATTCTCCACGAAACGGGATTTCTGTACCAAAATTCAAACAAACTTAAAAATATTTAGTAATATATTGAATCACAAAATATTGAATTTTAACAATTGTACCGAGTTTTGCATCTGACCCTATATACCTTGCCTCCAAAACATAAAGATATTGCAGCTATCTCCATAAGTCGGCGATACTATGTGATAAGCCGGGATAATGCGTAAGGAGAGAGGGGTATAAATGATGAAGCCCGGGGAACGGGGTGTTCCTCGGGCTTCGCTTTGGATAGGGGGCGGTTACCTACTCTCCCACTTTCGCAGTACCATCGGCGTGGTGAGGTTTAACTTCTCTGTTCGGAATGGGAAGAGGTGGAACCCTCA
>JAAVFS010000093.1 GCA_014800605.1 Bacteroidales bacterium
AGAGAACACTGAAATAACCGATGCTTGTCATCACAGCGATGCCGCTCGACAACCTCTTTCTTCGCACCAATATGCGAAAATAGCTCAGTTGGTAGAGCACAACCTTGCCAAGGTTGGGGTCGCGGGTTCGAATCCCGTTTTTCGCTCTACTACATGACTCTATATAGAAAATCTCTCATCAACGAAAGTTGTAGAATGATAAAATGTCCGGATGGCGGAATTGGTAGACGCGCTACTTTGAGGGGGTAGTGATCATTGGATCGTGTGAGTTCGAGTCTCATTTCGGACACTTTAGAAAAGGCTTGGTTGAAATGATTCAACCAAGCCTTTTCGCTTTTATCACCTACCCCGCTCCTCTCTCCCGGCGAAACCATTCACCCTTCGCGTCCTCCCACCGAGCAGCCAACCCCTCGGCCTTATCTCAAAGACCGCAGAGTGTTAGAGAGAGAGGTCTTACATTTCTTTATCTTTGCTTTGGTCTGGCGGACTGCGGCTCTTGAGGCCGGGCGAGAGCTCCTGATAATCCATCAGGTCGAGATGCCCCTCCAGCTCCGAAATCAATTCGGGAAAGTGGCGGCACATTTTTAACGCCGTATAGATACAGAAGCATCTGACCGCATACGGCTCTGCCTCAGAATTAATTTTCGACAAACAAAAGTCAAGGAAATCAGTGCGTATCTCATCGGCCTTGTAATCCTGACCTCTCAAAAGTTCAAGGAGCAGCCTCTTTTTTGAGGCATCATTTTCGTTAAGCAGTCTATCTATCATCTCGTCTCGCAAGGATACAATCCAAGGAGCGTCACCTTCAGGAAGATGCGACATCACCCAAAGAGCATTCACACCCGTCCGCCGATCCTCGCCACAAGCCAGCCGCCAGAGTCGGGAAAGCCGTTCCGGCAACCCGTTTGCCCACGCAACAATACTCCTAACCTCCGGGAGATTAATCCTCCCCGCTAGTAGCACTTCAACTTCCATCCCACAAATCTAACACATTTTGAGCACACTCCTACAATTCTCAACTACATTTTTTGAGCTATCATCGGGTCAATGTAAAAAAGCGGTTGTTATTTTCTGAGATTTAGGGATAGATGGGCGTATCGCTAACTGAATTAGGGAAGTCTAATCATCATAAGCACTTGTTATATAGTAGATTCCCGAAGGACAACGGCGCTAAACTCCAATCTAAGCGCCTAAAAATATTTCACACTCGGGTAGTCTTTTAACAATTCAACCAGGTTTTGCTACTGACCCGGAACAATGAGCGATCGCCCGGCGTAAAAACCGGGCGATTTGTGTTAAAAATAGGTCAATTCGTGTCCAAATTCGTGGACATATATTGCCTAAAATAAGAAAAACCGCTGAAATTCAGCGGTTTTTCCATTTGAAATTGCGGAGAGAGAGGGTTATGAACCCACTCCCTCATATCTTTCAAATTCAATGCGTTATCAATATGTCAAAGCCTTAGGGGGTACAACTTAGGTTACAAGAATAACGCGTTTCTGTCACCTTTTGGCTGTTCGTTGTCTGCCTAAAACTACGGTTCAAAGATACGGCTTTCTTTTGATATGTGCAAATCATTGAAAATAAATATTCTGCGGTTAGTGCAAGGTGCAAGCTATATATAGATATATACTTGCACCTTGCACTAAAAACTACCTTGTAATAAACAAGATACGACTAAAATAAGTACATTTGTAAAATGATTCAAGAGGAATTCGATTTTTACAGACCATGTAAGCTATTGCAACCTTACGTGAGATATTATTGGGTATTCAAAAGTAACCAGTTTTTGAATACCCTGACTTTTCCTATCGGTTGCCCTCAAATCATCTTCCATAAGCAAGCACCACTATATATTCCCGAATTGAATGCTGCACAAGACAAACTGACTGTCAGCGGACAAGTTAATTTTTCATCCCATTTGTATGCTGACGGCAATACAGAAATGATAGTGGTTGTATTCCACCCTCACGCTATGAGTATGTTTCTGAACATGCCGACATCGCTCTTTTACAATCAAGAAGTGTCCGGTTACAGCCTTGAAAACAAAAGTTTGAATAAACTGGCTACACGAATATTCGACTGTGAAAATAATTCAATTTGCATAAGCTATATAGAAAAATGGCTGTTGTCACAAATTGCCGATAATTTAGCTAATACCACATACAACATTAAAAGGATAGATGCCGCCATACAGCGAATATATATTACTCCGCAAATCTCTGTAAACGAATTATCTTCTATTGCCTGCCTAAGTAAAAAACAGTTTGAGCGGTTATTTCATTTATTTGTCGGCATCAATCCCAAAGAATATACCCGTATCGTCCGCTTCCAAAAGGCTTTGGCGCAGATGCAGCATCAAGCGGGCAAAGAAATCAATCAGGCACAAATAGCATACGCCAGCGGTTATGCCGACCAGTCTCACTTTATCCGGGAGTTCAAGAAGTTCTGCGGATATACGCCCGTGTCTTTGCTGAAAGTATCAAATCCTTATTCCGATTTGTTCACCAATCCCGTATAAATGTCCCGTTTGTTCTATCCGGGGTCAAACACTTCTCCTACTTTTGCTACCTGATTCATTAAATGAAAATAGCATTAAGTATGAAAGAAGTAAATCCCCAAGAAACCAGCCGGGCATACGCCTTTGAAATGTGGATGAACGCACCCATGCCAATGGTGACGTTCTTTAAGATACTCAACGTGTCACGCCTTGTGAAAATCAGCCGGAAATCGGGCATGAAGTTTAATATGTTGATGTGCTGGTGCATCGGCAAAGCCGCAAGGGACGTGAAAGAATTTTATACGCTGCCCGTTGACGGTAAACTGATGCAGTACGATACCATTGCAGTAAACACCATTGTCGCTAACAGAAAAGGCGAGGTAAGTTCGTGTGATATTCCTTTCTGTGATGATTTATCTTTGTTTAACCAACACTATCTGCAACTTACCAAACAAGTGGCTGAAAGTTGCGTCAATCACGACTTAACGGAAAGCATGGTTATCGGAACTTCCGCATTGGCACAATATGAAATAGACGGTGCTGTCGGGATGTATAGCGGCATCTTCAACAATCCGTTCCTCATTTGGGGCAAATACAAGCGCCGCCTGCTGAAAACGACACTTACCGTTTCTTTCCAGTTCCACCACACGCAAATGGACGGGGCGCACGCTTCCCGCTTTTTGGATGGGGTTCAGAGAGCAATTGACAATTTGCAGTATCAGTAAGTTTGCTATAAATGATATCCACAGGTTACGATTTTGCAGCTTATTTCAAAAATGACTATTTAGGGTAACTGATTTCTTAACAGATTGAGTAACTTTGCTCTCAATAATAGAAACAGCAATGGAAACAGACATAGAAACCAAATATTGCCAAACCTGCGGAATACCCTTAGATGGAAAACTATTGTAATTCTCTAAAAATGAGTTCTATGCAGGCAAGCCAAATAGCGACAGGACTTCGCCAATTTCGGACAATCTGTACCCCCTTTCCGTTTTTGTTTGTCGGGGGTATGAGTTAGGTTACGAACTTTGTCTTTTAGGGGCGAAAAGATGTACTTTAAGGCAGACACAAGGGAATAAAAAAAGTCCCACAAATCATTGAATTTGTGGGACTTGTCTGCTTGCTGTCCGGTATTGTCCGGTTAGTTCAGCGGAGAGAGAGGGATTCGAACCCCCGGAGGTGTGACCCTCAACGGTTTTCAAGACCGCCGCAATCGACCACTCTGCCATCTCTCCTTGTGTAATTCAGCAATGCTTGGTCGTGATTACGGGTGCAAAGGTATGCGTTTTTTTTATTCCGTGCAAATGTTTTGCCACTTTTTTTAGAAAAAAATAATATTCTCTGCTGTCAGTAGGAAATCGCGGGATGGATTGGGGTTGTTCGGGCCTGCTCGAGGGGAGGTTATGTCAGGGAGATTTTATATTTTGGGGGTAATTTTTTTGGTGAGGGTGAAACTTTCGGCTCTCTATGGCTACATATAAGTGTATGAATGATGAATCTACGCGACAACGTCTCTTTGATCAAATCCAGACAGAATGTTCCGGGATGGTCGACAGGATCTGTTTCCTTTACAGTAACGGATCTGACGACCAGCGCAAGGACCTCTATCAGGAGTGTATGCTGAATATCTGGCAGGGGCTACGCAATTTTCGTGGAGATGCCAAACTGTCGACATGGCTGTATAGAGCATGCATCAATACCTGCGTGACTTCGTTCCGCCGCCACAGCAAACACAATTCGACCCTACCGCTGGAAGAGGCGATTGCCATCAGTGCCGATGAGTCGTCACGTCCTGATGAGCTCAAGGAGCTTTATCGGCTCATTGGTATGCTCGGCGATATCGATAAGGCTATAATCCTGATGTGGCTTGACGAGAACAGCTATGATGAGATAAGCGAAGTGACCGGCATGGCCCGCAATACTGTCGCATCACGAATCCGACGCATCAAGGAGCGCCTTGTAAAATTAAGTAACAGCTAAAATTATCTTTTTCGATGGATATAGATTTTGAACAATTGAAACGCCAATGGCTCGAGCAGTCATCACGCATTGACCGGCTTGAGGCTCAAAACGAAATGCTTCGCCCCAAACTGTCGACATCGTCAAATATGACGCTGCGTGACAAACTGATGCGAGACTATAGAATATTCCTGTTAATCTCAATTGTATTCATTCCGCTGACTTTCGGCTTATTCCCCGTGTGCGATTTCCCATGGTCGATGACGATGTCATTCACCACACTGTTTGCTCTTGAGGCTATCGGAAACGCATATATCATACGACTGATACATAATATTGATTTTACTGCTCAGACTACGCGTGAGGCGCTCCGTCGGGTAATCCATTTGCAGAAGACTCGGAGCCGGATGCAGATCCTCTTTATAACGCTGACCATCCCGGTCGTCAGCTATGCTTTCTATGTCTTCGGGACAATAGACAAGAGTATGCTCTGGAGCGGAATCGCCGGTGGCGTCATCGGCGGAATAATCGGCACCATCAAGGACCGACAAATCCGGCGCATCATCAAGCAGATGAAAGCGGAGCTTGAGGATATGGATCGCCTGTAGCGCAGAGGAGCCGGCGTTAGACAGAGAGTGCCGACAGTCAGCTGCCGGCACTCTCTGTGTTTAACGACCATTATCTTCTATCATGCCTTTAAGGCGCTTATTGAATAGAGTCTCATTATTGAGCTGCTCAAGTGTCAAGTGCATTCGGTAGCGCCAGTAGTGACGCGAATTAGCCGGCACATTGATCTGCTCTTCGAGCGGATTGAGGCGACGGAGGGCTCCGTCTATCGAGAGCCAGTCTTGCAACGGGAGGATGCAGAGCATCGCGGGTGACGCGAGATGCTGGCTGACAATCTTCTCGCAGATCCATGGCTCGGCGTAATAGGGAGCCTCTCCATGTCCGTCAAGTACCTGATGATAGTAGGCTTCCGTCGCGCTCCTGTCCTCCTCCCACCACTGACGTATGCCTCCCATATCATGGGTAGAGGTGGTGCATACCGTGAGGTAGGGATAGTGGGACGGATTGCCAAACCGATAGTTAGGATCCTTAGGCATGCGCTGGATATCAAGCGTAAGAATTTTCAGGGTATCCATTACGGCAGGGACACAGTGGGGTATCATGCCCAGATCCTCGGCGCATGTCAGCATGCCGGTAGCATCGATCAGGGGGGGCAACTTCATCATCGCCTTGTGATACCAGAAGTCATCGTGGCGATGATAGTAGAAGTCGGTATAGAGGCGATCGAAGCATCTACGCTGATGGTCGTCCAGCATTTTATACTGGAATGTGGATGACGCCGAGATGCGCGGGTGATATTTCGACTTTTCATACGGGTCTTCGATAAACAGCACATCGTCAATCAGGCGCAGAAGGCCGTTGCAGAGACGTGTATTGTGCTCATTCTTAGGCAGAACCGCAAATACACCGGCGACCTTGCGTTGTGTATCGACCTCGGACCTGAGGCGATAGCTGTCATCGCCGATCCGACTCAGATAGACAGCCTTAGCTTCGTCAGTCAGGTCGCCGAACACTTCGGAGAGCATCCAGCCTTTGACGTAGGGCCGGGTGTAGAGGTCGACGTCCATCCTGAAGTCATAACCGGAGATCATCTCGTCGGCAGTCAGTGGCAAAGCGGGATTGAACATACCGAGCAAGCCATGTATGGCATCCATCGGTATCTGCCAGATGCGGAAGAATCCGAGGACATGGTCTATACGGTAAGCATCAAAATATTCCGCCATCTTTCTGAAGCGGGCTTTCCACCATGCAAAGCCATCGCGTGACATCTCCTCCCAGTCGTAGGTCGGGAAGCCCCAGTTCTGACCGAGCACAGAGAAGTCGTCAGGCGGTGCGCCCGCCTGACAGTCGAGATTGAAAAGCAGGGGCAAAATCCAGGCATCAACGCTCGTGCGCGATATGCCGATTGGGATGTCACCCTTGATTGCTATCCCCTTGCTATGGGCATACTCCCTGACGTGGCGGAGCTGCCGGTCAAGATGATATTGCTGATAACAGACAAAGTCAATCTCTTTCTTGTTGGCTTTACCAAACGCCTCGATACGCTTGGCATCATAGTCGGCATAGACATCCCAGTTATGAAAGTCAGGCGTGCGGTATTTATCTCGGAGGACGCAGTAGGCGGCGTAGGGCATCAGCCACTCGGAGTTGTCAGACATAAAATCAGCAAAGTCCTTGCTCCCTAATGTAGTGTCGCCATCCTGATTGAATATCTCGCGAGTATATTGAGTCTTCAGTCTGTTGACCGCTTCATAGTCGACATCCGCAAGAGCGTTCAGCTCCTTGCGCTTCTCCTCATAATAGGCCATCTGCGACTTATCGTTGAGCCTACCCAGCTCCTCCAGACGGAGATACATGGGGTGCAGAGCGAAAGTCGAGTTGGCATTATAGGGATAAGAGTCTGACCATGAATGTGTCATCGTAGTATCGTTAACGGGTAGAATCTGAATGAATCGCTGACCGGTCTTTTCAGCCCAGTCCACCAGCTTCTTCAGATCGTAGAAGTCGCCTACGCCAAAGTCATCCTCGCTCCTGAGCGAGAACACCGGAATAGCGACTCCGGCGCCACGCCATCCGGGCATGTCGTCGGCATACGGAGGGAGTGTGATCCGGACAGCAACCTCGCGATTCAATCCGCTGAGATCCAGGATCCGATTGTCGCCACGCTCCCATGCTACAACTCTGCGTGACTTGGCCGTAACCTTTACAAGCTTATATTCCACTCGCTCAGGCAGATTGACGAGGGGGATATTGACAGCCCAAAGCGGGAACTCAGCACTATCCATCACGGGAGCCTTCGCCGGATCCCAGCTGCCGAGCTCGGGACAGTTGCCGCAGACCACCAGCTCGCAATCCGGAGTAATCGCAGGAGCTTCCGCTGTCAGCATCAAGTGACCGGATTGCAGCGCGAGCGGTTGTGACGCTGTCTCGCGGCGGTTGATACATTCCGTAAATGCCTGCGAGAAAAAGGGTTTGTCGTCAGTAACATCTTGCCAGCGATCAAAGACCTCATACTCTGCAACAGACTTTGATGCCACAAGCTTATGGGGACTCCCCCACTCGCTTCGCACCACATCGTCGCCGCGCCTCACTTCGTAGGTGTACGACAGCTCTTCAGCATCCGGTTCGAGCGTCGCAACCCATCTGGAGCTTCCGACAGGAGCCATCTCCAAGGATTTTGCTTCCGGAGCCGAGAGTCGCAGGTAGAGCGATTCGCCCCAGCGAGTATGATAATCGATTGCAAAATGTATCGTCATAGATTCACATCATTATAGTCGTACAACTCTGGATCAGCCACATTTAGATGTTCCACAAGATGTACAGATCAAGCACCCTTCCTGATAGATCAGAGTCTCCTGGCCACAGTTGGGACAGCGCTGACCGGAAGCCTTCATACCGTTGGGCAGGTACTTCTTGAGTGCGCGTTCGACACCCATCTTCCAGGTATTGATCGACTGGCTGTCGAGCTCAAGACCTCCTACAAGCTTGAGCACCTGATCAATCGGCATTTGATAGCGAAGCACGCCGGAAATCAGCTTGGCATAGTTCCAATATTCAGGGTTAAACTTGTCGCTGAGGCCTTCGATTGTAGTCTTGTAGCCACGCTTGTTGACAAACTGGAAGTCATAGCGCTTATTGCCGTAGGCATCAATAGCCTTGATAATCTTGCCATGTGTCACTGACTTGGGGCAGAAGATGCCATCCTCATCATCGGCGAGACCGGTAAAGATCTCGTAAGGCTTACCGTCGACAAGGCCTACAAAGGCGATCCACTTCTCTTTGTTGTTCTGGAAACGAACGACGTCGGCTTCGAGCTCGATCGGACGCTTACCTACATGGACAGGCTCCGACACGACAGGTGCTGGCTTCTTCTCGAGCGACACGAGGACGCCTGCACGAGATCCGTCGCGATAGACGGTACATCCCTTGCAGCCCGACTTCCATGCCTCGACATAGAGACGGTTGACAAGCTCCTCTGACACATCGGCAGGAAGATTTATTGTCACAGAGATAGAATGGTCGACCCACTTCTGCACGCGGCCCTGCATCTTGACTTTCTCGATCCAGTCCACATCATTGCTCGTAGCGCCGGCATAGGGTGAGCGGGCCACCAGTTCGTTGAGTTCCTCCTGAGTGTAGTCATCCTTCACCTCGATACCGTTGATATTCATCCAGTCGATGAATTTAGGATGATAGACGATATACTCTTCGAATGAGTCGCCATTCTCATCAGTAAAGTCGACACGTACTGAGGTATCATTGGGATTGACTTTGCGACGACGCTTGTAGACGGGGAGGAACACGGGCTCAATACCTGAGGTGGTACGGGTCATCAGGCTGGTAGTACCGGTCGGGGCGATAGTCAGACAGGCGATATTGCGGCGACCATACTTTGTCATCATCTCATATAGCTCCGGATCCTCAGCCTTCAGGCGATTGATATAGGGGTTATTCTTTTCGCGTTCAGCGTCATAGATTTCAAATGCGCCGCGCTCCTTAGCCATCTCGACAGATGAGCGGTAGGCAGCAAGAGCAAGAGCTTTGTGAACACTCTCTGAGAAGTCGGTAGCCTCGGTTGTGCCATATTTCAGACCGAGAGCTGCGAGCATATCGCCCTCGGCGGTTGTACCTACGCCGGTACGACGGCCCTTGAGGGTCTTGGCCTTAATCTTAAGCCAGAGATTGCGCTCTGTGCTCTTGACCTCCTCGGTCTCGGGGTCGGCATCAATTTTTTCGAGGATCTTATCAATCTTCTCCATTTCAAGATCAATGATATCGTCCATGATGCGCTGGGCTTTAGCGACATGTTTACGGAACAGCTCGAAGTCAAACTCTGCCTGGGGAGTGAAAGGATTTTTTACGTATGAATACAGGTTGATAGCCAGCAGTCGGCAGCTATCGTAGGGACACAGCGGAATCTCGCCACAGGGGTTTGTGGAGATAGTACGGAAGCCAAGATCGGCGTAGCAGTCGGGCACAGCTTCACGCGTTATGGTATCCCAGAACAGCACACCGGGCTCAGCTGATTTCCACGCATTGTGGATGATTTTGTTCCACAGAGCAGTGGCGTCGACCTCCTGAGTTATCGACGGATCTGCAGAGTCGACAGGGAACTGCTGAATATAAGTAGTACCTTCAGTGGCAGCTTTCATGAAGTCATCATCAATTCTGACAGAGACGTTGGCGCCTGTAATCTTACCCTCGGTAAGCTTAGCGTCGATAAACTTCTCTGCGTCAGGATGCTTGATGCTGACAGTAAGCATCAGGGCGCCGCGTCGACCATCCTGAGCTACCTCTCGAGTGGAATTGGAGTAGCGCTCCATAAACGGGACGAGTCCAGTCGATGTGAGAGCGGAATTTTTCACGGGAGTTCCTTTAGGGCGGATGTGTGAGAGGTCATGGCCTACACCGCCACGACGCTTCATGAGCTGAACCTGCTCCTCGTCAATGCGAATGACACCGCCGTAGGAGTCAGGCGCGCCATCCAGACCAATAACGAAGCAGTTACTCAGCGAGCCTACCTGATAGTCATTGCCGATACCCGACATCGGGCTACCCTGGGGAACGATATAACGGAAATCCTTCAGATAAGAGAAGATCTCGTCGTGCGACATCGGGTTGGGATACTTCGACTCTATGCGAGCAAGTTCGGCCGCAATGCGGTGGTGCATGTCGTCAGGCGTAAGCTCAAAGATGTTGCCGTATGAGTCCTTCAGGGCATATTTGCTTGCCCAAACACGTGCGGCCAAACCATCGCCACCGAAATATTTCAGCGTAGCGTCATAGACCGTATCGTAGTCGTATTTTTCTTTTTCCACTGTGATAATTATATGATTGGTTGTATTAGCAAGTATTACAGATGCAAAGTTTAAAAATTATATCGGTATCACAAAATTGTTTTTCGCTTATATTGAATTTTCAGACGAAGTTTTCCATCTTATAGAATTAATCATCTGACTTTCTGCAAAATAAAGTTATCAACATTTTATCAATGTTTTCCATTTAAATAACTTTCAGTAACACAGATTTGTGATGGTCATAATATTTAAGTAAATTCGCCTCTCAATTTTAACGCTCAGAACAAATGAATTATAACAGCTACTGGACCGACCGCCGAACAGTCCGAAAATACTCTGATCGCCCTGTGAGCGACGCCCTTTTAAATGAAATGCTCCAGAAGGCAGCCCATGCCCCCACGACAGGCAACATGCAGCTCTACAGCGTCATCATCTCACGCACTCAGGAAGAGAAGCGCGCGCTCGCTCCGGCTCATTTCAATCAGCCGCAAGTAGAGGGATGCGCCGCTGTGCTGACATTTTGCGCCGACCTCAACCGAATGACCGAATGGTGCAATGCCCGCAAGGCCGACCCGGGTTTCGACAACCTACAATCCCTCATCGCAGCCATACTCGACACCGCACTTCTCGCACAGCAGTTCAACACGATCGCCGAACAAAACGGCCTTGGCGTATGCATGCTCGGCACTACCACATATAACGCGCCCCAGATAGCCAAAGCGCTTGGCCTCCCTACCCTCGTCGTGCCGGTGATCACACTGACCGTAGGCTATCCTGCCGAGTCGCCTGAAGACTGCGGCCGACTTCCTGTCGAAGCGTTCGTCCACTATGTCCGTTACCGTGACTACACTCCAGAGTCGATCGACGAGTTATATCGCGATAAGGAGGAGCGTCAGGACTCAAAAGGCTTTGTCGCCGAAAACGACAAGGAAACCCTGGCTCAGGTATTCACCGACATCCGCTACCCGCGCAGCAACAACGAGCACTTCTCAGACGTATTTAAGGAGTATCTGGAGGCAGCCGGAATAAAAATATAACTTCCTGCTGAATCAGATGATCAGGAAGCGAGGCAGTGTCATTTCAGTAATGCTGCCTCGATTTTGTTCACGTCATCCTGAAGTTGCTTCTCAAGCGGGAGACGCTCTTCGATGTTCTTGCAAGCATAGAGGACGGTAGCGTGGGTGCGTGAAAGTCTTGTGCCGATAGCAGTGAATGGCATCTTGGCATGTTTCTTCGCCATGTACATCACCATCTGGCGTGCATCCGAGATCTCACGCTTGCGGCTTTTGGAGTAGATGTCGTCAGGTTCAATATTATAATAGCTGCTGACGCTCTCGGTGATCATCTCAAAGTTGAGCTGCTTGCGCGACACCTTGACAGCATTGCTGAGCACACTGCGTGCCAGGTCGACCGTGATATCCTTTGACAGGACTGTAGCATGAGCCAACAGCGATACGATGATACCCTCAAGTTCGCGGATACTGCTGGTGACATTCTCTGCAATAAAGGTCAACACCTCCTGGCTGATATCCAGACCTTCGATCTCTGCCTTAAGCTGAAGCACCTCTTTACGCAGCTCCAGGTCGGGGCGCTCGAGCTCGACGGTCATACCCCACTTGAAGCGGGTAAGCAGTCGTTCGGGCATACCTTTCAGCTGCGAGGGGCGGCAGTCGCTGGTCAGAATGATGCGCTTATTATTAAGGTGCAGATGATTGAAGATATGGAAGAATGCTACCTGAGTCTTCTCCTTATCAATCAGATCCTGAATATCGTCAATGATGAGCACGTCGATCGACTGGAAGAATGCAATGAAGTCATTGATCTTACCATTTCGGCTGGCTACGGTAAACTGGCTCTCAAACAGGCGTGCGTTAGTATATAATACGCGTGCCTGAGGCTGGCGCTCCTTGATTCTCACACCGATGGCGTGGACCAGATGGGTCTTACCGACGCCTGAGGGGCCGAATACGAAGAGCGGATTGAACGTGGTGCTTGTCGGGTCGTTGGCGATTGTCTCACCGATAGAGCGGGCCAACTGATTGCTTATGCTGCCGCAATAGTTTTCGAATGTATACCGCGGATTAAGCTGAGAGTCAAAGATGGTGTTGACGGGGGCCTGGAACGGGTTAGCCTTCACCGGCTCATCCTTGATAGCACAGCTTTTTTTGTCTGACTTAAGATTGATCTTAGTCTCCGGCTCATCTTTTACCTGCTCAAACTGATAGAACAGCTCGATACCGCTGCCGAACACTCTGCGAAGCACCTTCACAATCAGAGGAAGATACTTCTCCTCGAGATGCTCTACAAAGTAGGACGAAGGTACGGCTACTGTCAATCTGCCATCCTCAAAGCTTACGGCCGTGACAGGTTTGAACCAAGACTCGTATTGCTCGATGCTGACATTGTCACGGAAGATCTGCAAGCACTCTTCCCACTTGGAAATATGTAATTGATCGATTGGCATAGATTGATTTTCGTACTACAAAATTCCAGATAAAAAACTTCAAAAACAATAGCATTTTTTTTTGGATTTTATAGAATCAATACAACTATACTGATGTTCAACCATTTATTTAAATTCTACTACAAATCTTCGAGCAACACTTAAGAAATACGCACCCTTTTGCTTAATTGACAACACTTTAACTCAGAAGCAATCAAAAGAAAGTTATTAACATTCTTAACCTCTCAGACCTACGAAACTGGCTGACAATGTGGGTTTACTGAATAATTCGCCTCCTCCGTCTATTTAGACTTAGTCTAAGAAATTATTTCAGTATGAAACTGCTTAAAGCAACTTGATTGAAATATATCTCTTCGGATTGCGCTTGATGTCGGTCAGGAGGCTGTCGAGACTGCGGGCTACCCCATTCAGATTGTCGTAGAATCCATCTTCATTGAGGAGCTTGCCAACTGTAGATTCAGTGTTGTTAAGAGCATCTGTCAGCTTGACGAGATTCTCGGTAATATCCTTGACATTATTGAGCGTAGTGTCTATCGGCAACTTCGACAGCTGTGCGGTAAATTCATTAAGATTGGAAGCTACCCCCTTGAGCTCTGATGTGATGGTATTGACATCATTCAGCACAGCCGGCACCCCCTTGACAACTCCGTTGACGGCATTGACCGTCGTGTTGATCGAGCTTGTGAGCGTCTCCAGATTATGCAGTATAGCTGTCACCGAAGAGTCTGACACGACGCCATTCACATTGGTGAGCAGTGTGTCGACCTGCGGCACGAGTGAGTTGATGCCGGGCAACAGATCCGAACTGACGGCGTCCATCATTCCTGGATTAACCTTAGCCAGCAGTTCGCTCCCCGACTTGAGATAACGGTCAGAGGTGCCCATTGAAAGCTCGATTGATGCAGTACCGAGCAGAGCGACCTTGATCACTGCGGCTGTGCCATCAGGGATAGCCAAATCATGCTCAAGACTCATGTCGACTCTCACATGGCCCGGATTGTCATACATATATTTAATGTCGCTTACCTGCCCGACCTTGAAGCCATTGACTGTGACCGGAGCCGATACTGACAGGCCCTCCACATTTGTATATACTGAGTAGTATGTGTTGGAAGCCTTAAAGATATTCACCCCTTTCAAGAATTCAATACCGAAAAACAGGATTACTAAGGCTAAGGCTACACACAGGCCTATTATGAAATTCTTCTTCATATCTTGGATTAAAGTCGTTATTTCTTGATTTATTTCTTTTGGGTGGAATCAACTATCGGATAGAGCTTTCGATACTTCTTAAAGGCATCGAATATGGCGTCGGCAAGCTTCCGCTGACCCTCAGCCGAACCCAAGAACTGTTCCTGAGTCGGATTACTGATAAAGTCGAGCTCGATCAGTATCGACGGCATTGAGGTAGCCCAAAGCACCCAGAAGCCGCTCTGCTTCACTCCGATATCGCGACGTCCGGCCTTCGCCACAAGCGATTGCTGCACGAGGTCAGCCATGTCGATGCTCTGCTCCATGTCAGCGGTCTGGCTGAGTTCAAAGATGATATATGACTCAGGCGACTCCGGATCAAAACCCTGATACTCTTCCGAATAGTCCGACTCAAGCGACATCACGCTATTCTCACGCATAGCGACTGCAAGATTCTCCTCGCTCTTGCCCAGACCGAGCGTATAGACCTCAGCGCCATTAAATGTCTTGCGCTTCTTCGACTTCAGCGGAAGCGAGTTGACATGGATCGAGATAAACAGGTCGCCGTGAGCATTGTTGGCCGTCGCGGCGCGATCCTTGAGGGAGACAAACTCGTCCTTGTCTCGCGTCATCACGACCTTGACATCTTTGTATTCCTTCTTGACGCGGGCCGCAAGCAGCTTTGCCACAGCTAGGTTGATATCCTTCTCCTTGTGTCGGGAGCCCTTTGCGCCTACATCCTTGCCTCCATGTCCTGCATCGATTATCAGCACAAAATCACGCGCCTCGGCAGTCTGCGAAAACAAAATGCATGCGAAAATTGTCAATATTATAAAGATAGTGCGTCTCAAAGTCAGTGATATTTTTTGCAAAAATAATAAATACTGATGATATAGTGGACGCTATTCAGCTTATAATTATTGTAAAATCGACCACTTTTGTAGCTGGAAGTGGTATCTTTGCAATAATGAGAAAGCTGTCTATCACTCATTCTACACACTATGAAGCATCTATTAAACACCAT
>JAAVFS010000094.1 GCA_014800605.1 Bacteroidales bacterium
CCATCAGGAATTTCACGCTTACCAAATTTACGCATGAGAGTAGACTCAACATTCTTAATAACAGCCTCCGAAAAGTCTTGAGCATTCTTAAGACGGCCACTTTTTAAAGCAGACAAAGCAGTCTCAAATACTACATCCTTAAGATCACGAATCTGATCGGCATCATAACCAAGCTTACGAGCTTCCTCATATAGTTTACCAGTAGAAGCCTTATTAAGGGAGATTTCAGAAGGAACTTTAGAGGCAGTAGCTTTATTGAGAGCAGCCTCCGAATCAATCTTATTGAGCTCAGAGGCAAGTCGAATATCATAAGACTTGGCATCCTTATCGAGCAAGACACCTTGCTTACGCATAATCTCAATTGCCTCATGGGTCTGCTCATAGGAGGCCTGACCATTAGCAATGTCTTGGAAGAGTTTCTCAATCTCGGCCTGCTCACGCTTATCGAGATACTTAAGCTTAGTCATATCCATCTTTGTCTGAACTTCCTGAGCAATACGACCTGCCTTAGTAGACTTGAGACGCTCAACAATCTCATCCTCGAGATACTTAGTCTCGATACCGAGCTTTTTAGCTTCGCCAATAGACTTGACGGCATTAGCTATATCGCTGAAAGCAGAGGTGAATGAAGATGTAGACATATAAGGAGGAGGAACAGAACCGAAACCGGGAGAACTGCCGGAAGGAGCACCACCGGTAGAACCGGATGAAGCTCCCATGGCAGAACCGTTAGTACCGGACATCATGACAGAGGGGTTAAGTCCTGCAGCTCGAAGTTGCTGTGCAATTGCCTGAGGTGAATTATACTTAAGATACTGTTGCTCTGACCATGCATTCTGATCTTGACGCTCGGAAGTCTGAAAGGCTTGAGAGGCTTGACGTTCGGAAGTCTGATAGAACTGAGAAGCCTCACGCTCTCGAGTAGCCCATTTACGAGATTTGGCAGCCTGATTACTATTAAAGAGATTACCAAATACAGAACCGAGAACGGAACCAGCTGCACTAACACCAGCGCTAGCAGCTCCATCAAATACACTACCCATTACTCAGAAGCTTTAGGAGGATTCTGACTTTTTGCCATCTCATCTTTTATGATAGAAGAAAATTTGTCAAGATAAGGGGCAATCTGCTGTGAATCCTGAGCGGATTTCGGAATAATATAATTTAAGGCATCCTCATGAGTAGAAAAGGCAGGCAATGGCTGCACGGGCTTAAGCAACCAATTTGAAAAGAACGCCTGAACATCAGGAGAAGCGGACTCAGTACCTTGCATGACAAAATCCATATCAAGACGGCCATTTTTAGAGTTGAAAATGGCTTGACAGATATTACGGAATCTTCCTAAAATCTGCTTATTTAGCTCAACAGTGGTAGACTTGGAAGCAAGACGAGCAGGAAAAAGGCGGTTAGAGGGATTAAAACCAAGCTTTTTAAGTTGTTTATCTGTAATGTACATAATCAGAATTTAAAGTTAGGAAGTGAATGAAGTGACATAATAGATGTCTTATAGCAATGAATGAACTGATTGATAAGGAAGTTATCCTTTTCATAGACATACTGAGCACCGAAGATATCGAGCTTGGTAGTACCATCAGAGGGATCAGTCATCTGAGCACGCCAACCTGTAGGGGGCTTAGGCTCTCCGGTACCTGCCTGATACTGATACATGAGCTTGAGATCATCAGATTCATCACGTTTATTAGAATAGAATGGAACAGCATTACCGAAAATAGTATTGGTATACTGAGGTGCGATGTAGAAAAGGTCGAACAAAGTAGGAGAAGCGTTACCTTCGGCAGTATCGCGAGCATGGAAAGTACCATACAAAGATTGTTTATATCCTACCCAATTACGGCGGGAAGTATTCCAAAGACCTTCGTTAACAACATCGTATTTTGTCTTGAGCTCAGAGTAACGATACTGCCATCCGGTGATATTGTCAGCATTGAGACTACCGCCAAATTTAACATCAGAGAAGAAAACATTGTAGGCGGGTTGCATGCCGAGGTCATCAAGCTCAGGATGATAGAAATCAAAGGGAGTGAGATAACGATTTGCAATATCACAGCCCATAGAGGCATAATCGACAATAGGCTCAATACTTGCAATAGCAACAAGTTCGAGGATGAGGTCAAAGCGCTCTCAAAGGAGATACTCATCGCCCGCGATCTGCTTACCAACGGCCTGTATCATTCGCCGGAGGAAAGTATTATTAAATTCCTCCTGACCCCGTAATAATTGTATCTCCCTGCGATACATATTCACAGTTCGAGGATTGAGCCGTCAGATTTTTTTTCGATGCACTACGAAAGTGGTGGATATGTATTTCGAGCATACCACCAAGAGAATACAATGTTATAGGGTAAAGTAAATATACCGCGAGAGGTTGACAAGGAAATATTTAATAATGGATTAACAGAGTAGGGGAGACCTGGACGCTTTGTGAAGAAGAGATGGCAAATAACTCTCTTTTCTCCTCTAAGGGCGCATCCAAGCGACGCAGAAAGCGGATGATGTCAGATTCCGAGGTAATAACCATCCCGATTTGTTTTCACTTCACCACCTACCGGAACTTCAAGCATTATTTATTATTTGGCTTGTTTATGCGGTCAGTGACAATATTTGTTCCACAAAAGATTCTCATACAATCGTTTTGTAGAGGTCATGTCCCATTGTTTCATAGCTCTGAACACGATTCTGAGACTTGCCTGTTTTGGAGAGTACACCGGTATCAGTTTTGTGGACAGCACATGTATTCCCGTTGTCCACAATAAGCGTCAGTTCAATATGAAGGTTTTCAAGAGTAATGTTTTTATCCCGAACTCGCGTTATTAGTATCTGGCTCTAACATATTAAACTCAACATCTAATTTTTTAACACTGAATTTATTTAAACTCTAACAATCAACCAAAGACGGTATATTCTCATATCAATATCAACACTATTCAACATAATATTGATTATATTCAAATTCAAGAAAACGGAATCCCTATCCAAAACCACAACTTCGTCGTGGTAATAATATGATCGTTTTACCTCCAATCTACGAGATTCTTTAGCTGGATTCCTAGTTACAGGAATATGTCTCTGAAAGCTATTCACTCAGATTCTAAAACTACCGTCGAGAGTCTTAAGCAGAATGCTTTGTTTCAGAATCTCCGACCTCCGTTAGATTTTCCCAATGATTCCAAAGCAAACTGAGTATTCAACACATCTGTTCAACTTCAAAAACATATAACTGAGTCTCGGCCTGCCATTAACAGAGGAACTGGAGTCTTTCACAATCCTAAATATCAAGTATAGCCTAACACACAAATAGTTCCCTGAACTTACATGATCTATACACCTCCTACATTATCTAATGACCTCATATAACTGTGCATTCCACCACTTCCTACCACCGGTGAATGAATAAAGTAGCAAATAGCTATTTAAAACACGAAAATATTACAAAATCATTACAACCAAATTAAGCCTAGAATGTTATATATACACAGGAGGACATTAACAGAATCAAATATTTGAAGGAAATCGGCTGAAATTTACATTTCAAATTAGGATTTAAATTTGTAATCCAGCTCAACTCAAATTTAAGATCACATACGAAGTTTGCAATTACAGCCAAACAAATAACCACATTTCAAATTGCAAATATCTCCAAAATTCACAATTAAAAGTTACGCCATTTACGTTTTGAAACTACCTTAAATCAACCTAAATTCGACTATTAACATCTATTTACATATATATTTATAGTGTTGTAATTCTGCATAATACGCACCTTATCTCACGCGTCACTCTAAATTTTTACAAATTGGGGCGATTCTTTTTTGTCCGATAATCCGTCTGTTCGCAACTCACTTACAATACCATATATACCCTACCAACAATCGAGCATTTATTTAAATACACCGTGAAGTTCCTCTATTTAGTCGTAAATTCCATTTGCAAATACATCTCACAAATTGCAAATTGCAAACAAAATTATTAATTTGTAATTCTCATATATTTTGATTACATTTGCAACGTAGTTTACAATTTACAATCGTCATGGATATTATAACTCGTTTGAAATTCTTCATGGATTCATCTGGTCTGCAGAGTTCACAGTTTGCAGACACATGCAATATTCCTCGACCCACACTCTCCCAGCTCCTAAATGGGAGAAACAAGAAGGTAAGTGACGAAATTATTGCAAAGGTGCATAGCGGCTTCCCTGAGCTCAACGTGATGTGGCTTCTCTTTGGCGAAGGGAGTATGTACATGAATGGAAATACGCAATTCTCACAGCCTCAAAATACACCTATCCCCCACTCTACGCTCTTTCAAGAACCTACTCATCAAGAAGTTGCGAATATTGAAGATGCGAATATTTTTGCAAAAGATTTCTCTAAACTAGAAAATACGGCTAAAAATCAAGTTTCTGAGGTAATTACAGACACTCTCTCCAAGAAGGAATCTATCAGTCACAGCAATGATGCATCAGCTCCATCCTCCTCTGTTAGAAAGATTACCTCCATACTCGTATTTTACGACGACAATAGCTTTGAATCTTTCGTCCCATCTTCAGATATCAAATAATGTGCATCGATTATGCACAGGGCACTCAATAAGAATCGTAAAAATTTCATCTCCGTCATCTCACTTTAAAAGAAATATGCTACCTTTGAGAAGTATTTCACATTATAATTCTAATAATGGCTCAAAAATTTGTTTCTAATTTCTGCATTCGGGAGACGAAAAGTCTCTCAGATAAGTATCAAATAATGATACTAGAATGCCAAGAAGATACTGGTGGCTTTCCCAATATTATGCCGGGACAATTCGTACAAATTCGGGTAGACAATAGTAAGAATACTTTTCTTAGACGCCCAATTTCCATTAATGATGTTGACGTAACAAATAAGACTATTACCCTCCTTATTCGTAAGGCCGGAGATGGTACACGTTCAATTTGCGCCCTACCTACGGGGAGCTCATTGAATTTGATCTGGCCATTAGGAAATGGATTCTCTACTGATATAAACAGTGATTCAAGAGTACTATTATTAGGTGGTGGCGTAGGAGTTGCCCCACTTCTATATTTAGGTAAAATTCTCAAACAGCTTGGTCATACTCCGGAGTTTTTACTGGGCGCTCAGAAAGCAACTGATCTGTTGTTGCTTGACAAATTTGAGGAGATTGGCTCTGTGCACATTTCCACTGACGATGGATCGCATGGTGAAAAGGGTCTCGTAACTACCAATTCCATACTCGAGACTCATATCGACAAAATTTTTTGTTGCGGCCCTCTCCCTATGATGAAAGGCGTAGCCACACTATGCAAGAACCGCGGAATTGATTGTGAGGTATCACTGGAAAATGTGATGGCCTGCGGAGTTGGAGCTTGTCTTTGCTGCGTAGAGCCCACAGTCAAAGGAAATAGGTGTGTATGTACAGAAGGTCCGGTATTCAATATTAAGGAATTATTATGGTAGATTTAAGTGTAAAGATAGGAGGACTCAATTTACAGAATCCTGTTCTCACAGCCTCCGGCACTTTTGGATATGGTGAGGAATTTGCAGATTTCATAGATCTCAATAGGCTTGGTGGATTTATCGTCAAGGGAACCACTTTAGAGCCCCGTCAAGGCAACTCATACCCACGCATGGTCGAAACTCCGTCAGGCATGCTTAACGCCGTAGGACTGCAGAATAAAGGAGTTGATTACTTCATCAACTCCATTTATCCCAGAATTAAAGATTACAAGACTAATATCATTGTCAACGTTTCGGGAGCAAGCATTGACGACTACCTCGCAGTAGCAGAAAAGCTGGAGCCTCTCGCCCACATTCCGGCAATTGAAGTCAATATATCATGCCCCAACGTCAAGCAAGGCGGTATGGCATTTGGAACAAGCTCCGATGGAGCAGCTGAAGTCACTCGTCGCCTAAGAGAAGCCTATTCAAAGACACTCATTGTGAAATTGTCGCCCAACGTGACTGACATTGCCTCCATAGCTAAAGCTGTCGAGGCAGCCGGCGCCGATGCTGTTTCATTAGTTAATACATTTATGGGTATGGCCATAGATGTCGAGCGTCAGCGTCCATACCTTTCTACTATCACAGGGGGATTATCTGGTCCCGCCATCCGTCCTATCGCAGTCCGTATGGTATGGCAGGTAGCAAAATCTGTCGAGATTCCTGTAATCGGATTAGGCGGAATAATGAATGGTCGAGATGCTCTTGAGTTCCTGATGGCAGGTGCCAAAGCTGTCCAGATAGGCACTGCAAACTTCATTGATCCGACCACAACAATCAACGTCATCAATGAGATTGAAGACTATTGTCATCGCCACAACATCTCAGATATAAATGAAATCATTGGTATTATATAAACTCAAAACGACGCTATAAAGCTAACAGAAGCCGGAACAACACATTGTCTCCGGCTTCTGTTTTATTACTTATCAACAAACCATGGATGGGAAATGATCCTCGTGATTCCCGGAGTATCTTCCATCCCCCGGATTCTGGATCCTCCAGCCAGTATATTTGATTTCACATATAGCGGCGAGTCAGGATCAAGTGAATTGATTTTCACCCGACCCGATGAATGTATGTAGAGACCATCTCCGAGATACATGCCCACATGAACTATGTTGCCGGTACGGGCGCTCTGGAAGAATATCAGATCACCTGATTGATACTTCCTGTAATCATTATCTAATATTATACCAGTCTGAGCCTGTTGGCTGGCATCGCGCCGCAAAATCAACCCTTCTGAAAGGTACAGTATCTTAACAAATCCTGAACAATCAATGGCTGTGGGAGTAGTTCCACCCCATAGATAAGACACACCGGTCAATTGTCGGCCCCTACTTATCAATGAGTCGACGCTCTGATCTGGGATATCCGTAAGATTTATTGCTTCGGTGTTGTAAATCCACCCTTTACGCTTATCGGGAGTCTCAACTATATAGCTTGAGTCCGTACGAGAGATTATTCTCAATACGCTTCCCGAAAACAAATCTGAAACCGGATATTTATCACCTATGCTTTTAATTCGGTGAGTACCTATACCATTAACAAAGACCCTATCGCTCTTGCGCCAGTCATTATATTCTCTCGCCGACAATCGCTGCAATGCGTTGTGAATGACGTATCCCTTGTAGCCTTCTGGAGTCTCCACGGAATACCATTCCCCATCGTCTGATAGAATCCTTACCGGAGTACCCATGATAATCTGCGAGGCCATCTCCTGAGAATGTCCGGGATAAGTTCTGACACACGCTACCGAGGCCTTCACTAATGCCATCGAATCTTCAACAGCATGAGAAAAAAATTGTGCACTGCATTGGAGGCTAAAATAAACCGCCACATACAGTACACAAAACAAGTATCTGTAGTTCATCAAACCAGACTTGAGATTACATCCTTTACATTCTGAGCCAGCTGAGAGGCCAACTCTGCAGTTGATGCTTCAGCATATATTCTTATAATTGGTTCTGTATTTGATTTGCGCAGATGAACCCAACTATCTGCAAAATCAATCTTTACACCGTCAATATCGTTAATTTGCTCATTTGAATAATGACGTTTCACAGCCTCGAGCAAAGCGTCGACATTAATTTCCGGAGTAAGTTCAATCTTGTTTTTGGAAATCTGATATTGCGGATAAGTCTTCTTTAATTCACTCACGCTCTCGCCTGATTTAGCAAGGAGTGTCAGGAAAAGGGCAACACCTACTAAAGCATCGCGTCCATAATGTGCTTCAGGGTATATCACACCTCCATTGCCTTCTCCACCGATAATAGCTCCGGTTTCCTTCATTAATGAAACAACATTAACTTCACCGACAGCCGATGCCTTGTAGCTGCATCCATGAGCCTGCGTTACATCGCGAAGCGCTCTTGACGAGCTCAAGTTGGAAACCGTAGCACCTGGTGTATGGCTAAGAACATAGTCCGCAATTGCGACCAATGTGTATTCTTCGACAAACATTTCACCATTTTCCATCACGATGGCCAGTCGGTCCACATCCGGATCCACCACAAAACCCA
>JAAVFS010000095.1 GCA_014800605.1 Bacteroidales bacterium
CGTATGTGTCCTGGTTAACACCGCAAACGAACATGGGGGTGTCGTCCTTAGAGGGAGCTGACATAACCACGTATTTAGCGCCGGCTTCGATATGAGCCTGAGCTTTTTCCTTAGTGAGGAAGAGACCGGTAGATTCAACTACGTATTCGGCACCTACTTCGCCCCAACCGATTTCAGCGGGGTTCTTGCATGCGGTAACACGGATGTGCTTGCCGTTGACGATGAGCTCGCTCTTTTCCATGTCATAATCTACAGTACCGTCGAAGCGACCGTGCATTGTGTCATACTTGAGCATGTATGCCATGTAGTCAACGGGGAGGAGGTCATTGATAGCTACTACCTCGATGTCGTCACGCTTTGTAGATGCGCGGAAAACGAAACGGCCGATACGGCCAAATCCGTTAATACCAATTTTTGTCATGATAGATTGTTTAATTAAAAGTTTATTTAGGGTTAATTCTTTTCTTTGTTGAGTCGGCGCCCAGTGTGGCACTTTATCACCGCAAAATTACTAATTAATTTCGTTTCTTTATATAGGTGAATGAAAAAATTATCTAAAAATTTCTTTAATTCTCCAACTCGCACGATTACTGCCAGCCTATGAACGCTGTCACAAAAAAAATCAGCCGTCGGGCATCAGGGAGCCGGCAGCTGATTTTATCTGGACGAGTTAGGGGATCTGTCAGCGGGGGGGGGTAATTCGGTCACCAACTCCACCCTGCACTATCGGTTATTTCTTTTTTCGCATATAGTACCGTATTAACCAGATAACAATGGCGATACCCAGAATCACGAGTTTAATTACTGCCTTTTGATGCATCCTGACACTAAGTATTTATGATTCATGCTCGGCGTCATCATCAGATGCCTGAACCTCTTCTGCCTTTCTCTTCTTATATTCTGTCAGAGCCTCATTGATAAGTTTCTCCTTGAGCTCCTCTCGCTCTTCGTCGCGCTTTTCCTGCACTACATCCTTCAAGAAATCGGTATAGCTTCCGACTGAAAGCCAGCATAGAAGATTGCCTAAGATAATAATAGAGAAATAAACAATCATCACAGTCCTGTAATGCTCTGAAATCCAGATCGCAATCTTTATAAAGAGGTTGGGATTACGGAAAAACACCTCGTCGCCATAGCTGATTATCAGCTTAAGAGCCGCAAACAGTATGATTTGGAAAACTACAATGATACCGAAACCACAGGCGGCTGTACTGAAAAATTTATCATCCTTATCCTCACCCTGCTTCAGAGAGTAGTAGGCGATAACTAATCCAAGAATACTAAGGCCCATCCATACATAGCTTGACGTACCGAACATAAGCGAATCCTCACTGACAAACAACTCAATGATTGCCTCGATAATACCTGCAAATATGAGGCCTCCGCCGGCTGAGGTCACTCCCGTCTCCTTGTGGCCGAGCTCGCAGAGCTTCTGACCCGCACTTACCATGCCCCCTCCGAATATGAATAGACCTATAACATTAAGCCAATTCATTATAAAACCCATTTCTTCCTCAATATCCGCCAAGTAGGCAACAAGATCATAGGCGGCAGCCAATGTACATAATCCGGCACCTATTGCCGCGATTTTAAATGATTTTGAAAGAGTCTCTCTATAGACTGCGAAATCAACTGACATTTTATTTCAATTTTTAAAGGTTGATAATGATGACGCGAAATTAGATAAAGATTAGCAAATACCCCCCCCATTTGTTAAATATAGTTAATACAAGGAATTTACACTGTAAATCGGGATAAAGGAGGCAAATTCGGAGAATAGAGATGGAAATTTTTTCAAATAGCGGAAAAAGGCGTAACTTTGTGCATCTAAGATAATAGTAACTGTAAAAAAATTGTCCATTATGACAGACATTTCGGAGCGCATCAAAGCGCTGGCCCCCTCGGCCACACTGGCGATGTCGCAGAAGAGTCAGGAGCTTAAAGCTCAAGGTATTGACGTGATCAATCTCTCTGTGGGTGAGCCTGACTTCCCCACCCCGACGCATATCAAGGCAGCGGCCATACAGGCTATTGCCGACAACTATTCTTTCTATACCCCGGTGCCGGGCTACATGACTCTTCGCAAGGCTATCAGCAACAAGCTTCGCGAGGAGAACGGCGTAGAGTATGCTCCGGAGCAGATCGTAGTGGGCAACGGCGCCAAACAGGAGCTCTGCAATGTGATTCTGGCGACGATCAATCCGGGTGACGAGGTGATCATCCCGACTCCGGCATGGGTCAGCTATGTGGAGATGGTGAAACTCGCCGAGGGTAAGAGCGTGCTCGTGCCGGCTACAATCGAAAGTAATTTCAAGATCACAGCCGCTCAGCTCGAGGAGACTATCACGCCGCGCACCCGTATGATGCTCCTATGCTCGCCGTCAAACCCCACCGGCAGCGTCTACTCGCGCGAGGAGCTCAAGGCTCTGGTCGATGTCTTAGTGAAATATCCCGACATCCTGATCCTCTCGGACGAGATCTACGAGCATATAAATTATACCGGCTCATTCACATCAATGGCCTCATTCGACGAGATCAAGGATAGAGTCGTGCTGATCAACGGTGTCTCCAAGGCATACGCCATGACCGGCTGGCGCATAGGATTCTGTGCAGCCCCGCTTGCTATCGCCAAAGCCGTCACCAAGCTCCAGGGCCAGTACACATCGGGCTGCTCATCGATAGCCCAGAAGGCTGCCGAGGCTGCATACGAGGGGTCTCAGGAGTGTGTCGAGCAGATGCGCCAGGCATTTGAGCGCCGCCGCGACCTGATCGTACGTCTGGCTGAGATGATTCCGGGACTGAAAGTCAACAAGCCCGACGGCGCTTTCTATCTCTTCCCGGAGGTAAAATCATTCATCGGCAAGACTGATGGCAACGTGACCATCCACTCGTCGGGCGAACTGGCTATGTATCTGCTCGATAAGGCCCGCGTTGCTACAGTCGACGGGGCGGCTTTCTGTCTGGACGGCTATATCCGACTGAGCTACGCCACCAGCGACGACAATATCCGCGAAGCTATGCGCCGCATCGCTGCCGCATTGGCTGAGCTACATTAACCGAATGATTACAAAAGACTCGATATGAATTTCATAGAAGAACTGACATGGCGCGGGATGATTCACTCAGTGATGCCCGGCACGGAAGAACAGCTTAATAAGGAGATGACTACGGCTTACTTAGGGATCGACCCGACAGCCGACAGCCTCCACATCGGCCACCTCGTGGGCGTGATGATGCTCAAGCACCTGCAGCGGGCGGGCCACAAGCCCATCGCCCTGGTAGGCGGCGCGACAGGCATGATCGGCGACCCCTCGATGAAGAGCCAGGAGCGCAAGCTCATCGACGAAGAGACCCTCCGCCACAATCAGGAGGCTATCAAGAAGCAGCTGGCAAAGTTTCTTGACTTCGACAGCGACGCACCAAATGCTGCCGAGCTCGTCAACAACTACGACTGGATGAAGGACTTCTCATTCCTGGAGTTTATCCGCGACATCGGTAAGCACATCACCGTCAACTACATGATGGCCAAGGACTCAGTGAAGAAGCGCCTCTCGGGCGAGTCGCGCGAGGGTATGTCGTTCACCGAATTTTCTTATCAGCTCCTCCAAGGCTACGACTTCCTCCACCTCTATCAGACCCGCAACTGCCGCCTGCAGCTGGGGGGCTCCGACCAGTGGGGCAACATGACCACGGGCACAGAACTGATCCGCCGCAAGACGGGAGAAGAGAATGTATTCGCCATCACATGCCCGCTGATCACGAAGGCCGACGGAGGCAAATTCGGCAAGACGGAGAGCGGCAATGTGTGGCTCGACGCCCGCTACACCAGCCCCTACAAATTCTATCAGTTCTGGCTCAATGTCTCTGACGCTGACGCAGAGAAGTATATCAAGATATTCACCTCTCTCCCCAAGGAAGAGATTGACGAACTGGTAGCCCAGCAGGCTGCCGACCCCGGACAGCGCCCGCTGCAGAAGCGTCTGGCAAAGGAGATCACCACCATGGTACACAGTGCCGAAGACTATGAGGCAGCTGTCGAGGCATCTCAGATCCTCTTCAGCAACAAGGCCGGTGAGATCCTCCACAAGATCGATGAGGACACGCTCCTCGCCGTCTTTGAGGGAGTGCCGACATTTGAGGTGAAGCGTTCTGACATTGAGGAGGGCATGAAGCTCGCCGATCTGCTGACCGACGCAGCCCCCGTGTTCCCCTCCAAGGGTGAGCTCCGCAAGCTGGCTCAGGGTGGCGGCCTCTCGATCAACAAAGAGAAGGTGGCAGATCCGTATGCACCCGCATCGGTCGATATGCTCCTCAACGACAAGTATATGCTCGTCCAGAAAGGCAAGAAGAACTACTTCCTGCTGATCGCCAAGTAAGCAATTTATTCTACATATCATTTAATCCTCGCCTGATTGACTTCGGGCGGGGATTTTTTTATACTTTTGCAGTAAGAAGAGTATGGCTGATGAGAGAACGCCTTGCAAATTACTGGCCTCTGGCCGCGTCGCTGATCCTGATAATCGTGGACCAGTGGCTCTTCATGGGGATATGCAAGGAGCTGAGAAATCCGATCGGGGCCGCCATCAAGATGTGCGGCGACGCTGCGGTCATCCTGCTCCCCTACTGGTATCTTCCACCGAGATGGCGCTGGAGCGTGATAGCACCCGTCTGGGTGCTTACACTGCTGCTGACCTGCAGCCTATTGAATTACAGAGCGTTTGCCGACATCCTCAGCCCGATAGCTCTGACGATGACGGGGAATGTCAACTCGGCTGTGCTACCCAGCATCCTCAGCCTGATACGCCCGATAGACTTCGCATTTTGCGCTGCGGCGGGCGTCTTCACATTCTGCATATTCAGGTACCGGGCGAGCTACATCGGCGAGCGGTTTTCGCTCAGGACAAAGCTGTCAGCCACGCTGTTATCCATTCTGCTCTATCTGCTCTCGCAGGTAGGACTGTCGTGGAGCCACCGAAACTTTTTCCGGGATGAGATCGGGATGGATGTCACGCTGCGGGAGGCTACCCGGCTGCGCCTGAGCGATCACATATTCACCCACATCGGCGACTACGAGGGGAACGGCCTCCTGCTGCACTCCTGGCGCGCTGTGGCTGAGGCAATTGAGTATATGGACATCCGTCGCGAACTGACAGACGAGCAGCGCCAGGAGATCCGCTCCTTCCTATCCGAGCCAGCGATAGCTCCCGACACGGCAGCCACCACCAACCGCAAAAAGAATATCATCCTGATCCTCACCGAGTCGCTCAACTCCTACGCCATCGAGACCACAATCGACGGGCATGAGGTCACCCCCGTCCTGCGGTGGCTGATCGACCAGCCGGGGACTGTCTCGGCGCTAAATGTCGTCAGCCAGATAGCCGACGGAACTTCGAGCGACGGACAACTGATGACCAACACCGGACTGCTGCCGCTCAGGCGTGGAGTCGTCGGACTGATGGTCGGCAGCAGCAACCGATTCATCGCCTTGCCGGAGCGACTGGAGAGGGCCTCGGCCAGCGTGGTGTTCGGCGAAAACGGTGCTACATGGAATAAAGTGCCGACCTTCGCCAACTGGGGATTCACCTCCCACACTATCGCCAACTTCCAGCAAGAGGCTGACGCAAAAGGGATTGACGGCGCGTTGATGGATTTCGCCCTCGATCTTATCCCGCAGCTTGAGCAGCCGTATCTGCTCGAACTCGTCACTATGTCGACCCACATGCCATTTGCCACCGACGGAATGGAAGTCCCCTCATGGCTCACTGCTGCTGAAGGACTGGAAGAGATCGAGCGCAACTATCTTACTACGGTCAACTATTTTGACGCACAGCTTGGCCGACTGATCGAAGAGCTCCATGCGCAGGGAATATGGGATGACTGCATACTGATCGTAGCCAGCGACCACTCGTCGCCCAACGCACTCCCCAAAGGACACGATGCAATCTACCCGGCCGACATACCGATGACCTTCATAGCCGCCAACACGCATCTGACTGATGCCGTCGAGCGCACTGTCGGTCAGATCGACATCTATCCCACAATTCTGTATCTTACAGGATATTATGCCGATGGAGAATACAACGGACTCGGCACACCGATAGTCTGCGCCGACCTGCGATCAGCCTACACCTTCACGCGCGGACTGATTGGCGACAGCGAGTCGCCACTCAGCGGGCTACAGACCGAGGCTGCCAAGATCTCCGAACTGATAGTCCGCGGCGACTACTTCCGACAGGAGGAGTTTTGATGTCAGAAAGAAAGTTTTGAAGTCGCACAGAAAACAGTAACTTTGTAACACATTATAATAAGTAACGATGAAATACGAATACATCCCCTCGGGGACATGCTCCAAGAAAATCGAATTTGAGGTCGACGAGAACGGGCTGATACGCTCCGTGAAATTTGCCGGCGGCTGTAATGGCAACCTTAAAGGGCTTTCCGCCATGACAGAAGGACAGACACCCGAGAGCGTCATAGAGCGCCTCAAAGGAATCGAGTGTGGCACCAAAGGAACCTCGTGCCCCGATCAATTCGCCCGCGCCCTCGAGATGGCCATGCAGCAGTAAGAAGCGAAACGAAAAAGTCCGCAAGCGATCGTCACCGATCTTGCGGACTTTTGTGTGGTTGTCTTACCTGGATTCGAACCAAGACAGGCAGAACCAAAAACTGCAGTGCTACCATTACACCATAAGACAATCCTATCTGCCCAAGCGTCAGAGTTGCTGACAACTCTCAGCCTAAAGCGATGCAAAGGTATGAAATTTCGTCGGATAGTGCAAACTTTTTGCGCCAATAATTTTCTTCGACGGCCGAAAACAGGAAAGCCATCTGCAATCGCGAGATTACAGATGGCTTTCTGTGCTCGAAGCGGGACTCGAACCCGCACAGCCACAATGGCCAAGGGATTTTAAGTCCCTCGTGTCTACCATTCCACCATTCGAGCATGGCTTAGGCCACGACAAAGTTACGAATATTTTCTTATATACAAAACACCTCACGCAAATTTCACCCCCACCCTCCCGATTTGTCAACATCGAGGGGGGCATAACCAAAACGAGCCACAGTCTCACGACAGCGACTCGTCTGGAAGCCTATCATAGTTTAGCTTCAGTAAAAAAGTTACACAAAATGAATAAATTAATGCCTTAAGTATATGATTGTAAACATGTTTAAGGTTAGGGATATTTGGGGATTATTTTTGGAGGGTGAGGGTGACGATCGACATGGCCGGGAGGTCGACTTTGAGGGTGCCGGAGGTGGTCTTGGCGCCGTTGAAGGGCTTGAGGGTCACGGCCTCGGGCTTACCGAAGTCGTTGTAGGCGGTCATGTCCGGAGCAGTCAATATCTCACCGCTGACAGACTTGACCTTCAGCGATTCAACAGGTATATTGACTTCGCATGCTTCCTTGAGGTCGACATTGGTGAGGGAGATGGTGATGACTCCGTCTTTCTCGGATGCGGTGGCGGACACTGTCGGGAGGGTACGGGGCTTGGATGAGCGCTCGCTGGGAACTTGGCGCGAGTCGCACTTGATATCGAGCGGAAGGACACGGGCTCCCTGATGGGGGGCATACATCTTGAAGACATAGTAGGTCGGGGTGAGCACCATCTCGGGGCCTTTGGTCAGCACCATCGACTGGAGCACATTGGCTACCTGCGCGATATTGGCCATTCGGACACGATCGGTGAATTTATGGAAGACGTTGAGCGAGAGGGCGGCTACCATGGCGTCGCGCATGGAGTTCTGCTGGTAGAGGTGGCCCTTGATGCTTCCGGGCTCTTCGTCCCACCATGTACCCCACTCGTCGACCATGAGTGCGACTCGCTTTGATGGGTCATAGACATCCATGATGGTGGCGTGGTGCTTGATGACCTTCTCTATCTCAAGGCATTTGGCGAGGGCCCAGTAGTATTGGTCGGCAGTGAAGTCGATGGCTGATCCTTTGGGCTCTGACCATGAGAAGACGGTGTAGTAGTGGAGGGAGATGCCATCCATCTTCGAGGCGGCTTTCTTCATGAGGACTTCGGTCCAGCGGTAGTCGTAGTCGCTGGCTCCGGATGCGATCTTGAAGAGGCGGTTGCCATCATAGTTGCGACAATAGACTCCGTAGCGACGGAAGAGGTCGGCATAATACTCGGGAAGCATATCGCCGCCGCATCCCCATGACTCATTGCCGACACCGAGATATTTCAGATGCCAGGGTTTCTGGCGGCCGTTCTTCTTGCGGAGGGTTGCCATCGGGCCATCCTCGGCTGTAATGTATTCGACCCACTTGGCGAGCTCCTCGACTGTGCCGGAGCCGACATTGCCACTCAGGTAGGGCTCGCATCCGAGCAGCTCGCAGAGATTGAAGAACTCGTGAGTGCCGAAGGAGTTATCTTCGACGGTACCTCCCCAGTTGTTGTTGACCATGCGTGGTCGGCCAGCCTTGGGGCCGATGCCGTCCATCCAGTGGTATTCGTCGGCGAAGCATCCGCCGGGCCAGCGCATGACGGGGATGTGAAGTTGGCGGAGTGCGTCAAGGACGTCGTTGCGATAGCCATCAGTGTTGGGGATGTCGGAGTCGGGACCGACCCATAGGCCGCCATAGATACAGGTACCGAGATGCTCGGCAAACTGGCCGTAGATTTCGGGCATGATGGTATCGGTGGAGAAGGGGTTCCACTCGACAGAGACTGATGCCGAGCCTTTGGCCGAGGCGGATGTAGCAGCGGCAAGGAAGATGGCTGCTGCCAGCAATGCTTTCTTCATATCGGTTGCTTACTTTTTAAATGTATAGACCTGGAATGAGTTGGCGGGGACGGTGGTCGAGAATTTGGTGCCGTTGAAGTCGATGGGGCTTACTACAGGGGCCATCTTCTCGGGGTCGTCGAGGGTGTTTTCGGCGTCGGGGTCGTCAGACGACATGGTGATCAGCTCACCGCCGGTGACGGTCTGCTTCTTCTTGAGTCCGGCGAAGTCGATGTTGACTTCCTGCGGCTCATAGCCTGTATTGGCTACCTTTACTATGATATTGTCGGTCTCGCTATCGATGACGGCGCTGGCGAAGAGGCCGTTCTGACCTTCGGCGCCGTTGACGGGCTTCTTGTCCATAGTCAGGGGGAGGACGTTGGTGCCCTTATGGGTAGCGTACAGCTGCTGGACGTAGTAGCTGTTAGTAGGCATCGAGCGGAGATTGTCAAACCAGATCATGTCGGGGCGCCACTGCCAGCCCTCGACGTGGGCGAAGAGAGGAGCGTAGGTAGCCATGTGGACGATGTCGGCGTTGCGCTCAAGGCCGGTCATGAAAGCGGCTTCGAGGATGGCGGGGCGGAAGTGATTCCACTTTTTCTTCTTGATATGGCAGGCATATTCGCCGGCAAAGACTTTGGGGCCTTTGCGGTCGTAATTGTCATAGCGGACACCCTGCTCGAGGAACCACTTCTCGGGGCGATAGAAGTGTTCGTCGACGAGATCGGCTTTCAGGCGGGTCATTTCGGGCCAGAGGTAGTCGAACTTATCACCTTCTGAATCAGGGCCTGATGAGCCTACGATCTTGATGTCGGGATAGGCTTTGCGGATGGCCTTGAGGAAGGGTTCGAGGCGCTCTACATACTCGGGGCCCCACTGCTCATTGCCGATGCCGACATATTTGAGTCCGAAGGGTGCGGGATGGCCCATCTCGGCGCGGAGGGCACCCCAGGTGGTGGTGGTGTCGCCGTTGGCAAACTCGATCAGATCGAGGGCGTCCTGAATGTAGGGTTCGAGATTCTCGACGGGGGTGTGTGAGTGCTCGTCATTCTGATACTGGCATACGAGGCCTACATTAAGGATGGGGAGCGGAGCGGCACCAATCTCCTCAGAGAGAAGGAAATACTCGTAGAATCCGAGGCCGTAGCTCTGGAAATAGTCGGGGTAGAAGCGGTTGGTGAATGTATAGTGCCAGCGGTTTTCGTTGGTCGGGCGATTTTCGACAGGGCCGACGGTGTTTTTCCACTGATAGCGGGTAGCCTCGTCGGTACCTTCAACGATGCATCCGCCGGGGAAGCGGAAGACTCCGGGCTTGAGGTCGGCAAGCTTCTGAGCGAGGTCGCGGCGCATGCCGTTCTCATGACCTTGCCAGGTGTCGACGGGGAAGAGCGAGAGGTGCTCGAGGTCGACAGTCTGCTCTGGCTTATTGAGGAACACTCTCAGGCGGGCCTTGTCGAGAGTCTCTTTGGGGGTGATGACGACGGTGTATTTCTTCCACTCACGACCTTCGATGGTGATCGACTTGGAGGCTACGACCTGAGTCTCGCCCATCGAGGCGGGATTGATCAGCTCAACGCGGATTTTTGACTTGTCGCTGTCGACAGTGCGGGCCCAGACGGAGAAGCGGTATTCCTGATCTTTGGTGATACCGATGCCGAAGAAGCCCTCGTTGACAAGGCCGGTGTGCTTATGTCCATGGCCGGCGTCGCCCAGACGGACGTAGTGGGGGTTGCGCTCGAAGGGGCCGTCGTCCTTGAGCTCTACATTGCCGAATGTCTGCCAGCCCATGAAGTTCTGAGGGAATTCAAAAGAGCGGTTTTTGATCAGCTCGGCATAGAGGCCGCCGTCGGCTGCATAGTTGATATCTTCAAAGAAGAGGCCGTACATAGTGGGCTGTATGGGCGCTCCGACCTTATTGGTCTGAATGACAAAATCATTGGTAGCCGCGCTCAGTGACAGACCGATGGCGCAGGCAGCCAGAGTAATAGGTTTAAGGTTCATGATTATGTTGGTTTATTATTATGTATTTGGGTCTAAAGTTAGTCAAATATACTGAGACGTACAAATTTATTTTTCGAGTCGGCATTTAGAGCCGACAGTGGGGTATATGCAAAAAAAAAGCGTTATATTTGTAGGAATATATCACCTGATTACTGAATCATGCAACTGAAAAATATCTGGAACAACCTTCCACCGGTCACAAAAAATCTGCTGATCATCAACGTCATTGTATGGGGGGCTCTCAACCTCTTCAGCCACGTGACGACTGAACGGCTACTGAACGTCGGCGCCCTGCACTACTTCACGTCTGATCACTTTCTCCCCTCGCAGCTCTTTACATATATGTTTATGCACGAGAGCTTCATGCATCTGTTTTTCAATATGTTCGCTCTATTCATGTTTGGCGGCATCATCGAGCAGGTCATGGGGTCGAAGCGCTTTTTGTTCTACTACATCTCCTGCGGAATAGGCGCTGCACTGATACAGGAAGGGGTATTCGCCATCATGATCTCCCACCTCTCCGACAGCATGGACCCGCGACTGCTCGGCGAGATCAAGATGAACGGCGCGGCTGCTCTCGAAAAGGGGCTGAACTTCAGCAACATGGCTGCAGCCAAGCTCAATATACTGATCAACATCCCGACCCTGGGAGCGTCGGGCGCCATCTACGGCGTTCTGCTCGCATTCGGATTCATCTTCCCGAAGCGCCCTATCTATCTGATGTTCATCCCCATACCGATTCAGGCCCGCTGGATGGTGATCGGGTATGGCGCCATCGAGCTTCTGCAGGCCATGAGCAACAATCCGGGCGACAATGTGGCTCACCTGGCTCACCTGGGAGGCATGATATTCGGCCTGCTGATGCTGCTCTGGTGGCGTAAAAAGAAGGTAATCAACGTTTACAATTTCTGATGGAATCACGCAGACTGATGCAGCGCATACCTCGCGGTGTGGCGATATTGATAGCTATCAATGCCGGCATACTCGTAGCGCTGACATTTGCCAACTTCGTTCTCAGGCTGTCGGGCGGTGAAGCTCAGGCAGCCCGATGGCTCGACCTGCCGCCCGGAGGCGGAGTGGTCGAGAGGCCATGGTCGGTGGTCACCTATATGTTTACGCAGACCGACGTCTGGCACGCCGTATTCAATATGCTGTGGCTCTACTGGTTTGGAATGATACTCCAGAATCTGACCTCGCCGAGGCGACTTGTCAAGGTGTATCTGATAGCCGGACTGGCCGGAGCGGCGTCCTACATAGCGTGGAGCTTCATCCGCCCGGAGGGAGCCGGAGCCGGCCTCGAAGGGGCGTCGGCAGCCGTCATGGGAATCGTCACGGCCACAGCCTGCCTCGTGCCTGACTACCGACTCAACCTTATGCTCCTGGGGCATGTCAAACTCAAATGGATAGCGATAGTGACCATCGGGCTCTTCGCCCTCGGGCTGACAGGCAGCAATGCCGGAGCTCACGTCGCTCACCTTGGCGGCGTGGCGGCCGGAGCCATATATGCGTTTACACTCAAATATCACCATCGCCCCCGAAGCAAAGCGCATCCGGAGAGCATCCACATCGATGAGGCTGACGCCCGCAAGGAGCTCGACATGCTGCTCGACAAGGTGCGCCGGTCAGGCTACGGTGCGCTGACGGCGGCAGAGCAACGACGACTATTCGAACTGAGCCGACATGTATAGACCGTAAAAGGGAAATATAAGTAAATAGAATTATGCGCGGATTTCTTAAATTGATACTTCTCATACTGAATATTGCGGCAGCTACCGGCCTGCTGGTGTCGGCCTATGGCGGACACATCAATCCGCTGACGACGACCATCCCCGGGATGATGCTGATGCTCTTCCCCGGCCTACTGCTGCTCTCGGTGGTCATGCTGCTGGTCGACCTCTTCGCGTGCCGCAGGATGATGTTTGTCCAGGGGTTTGCCATCCTGCTGTCAGCGCCGGCTATCTGGAATATCTGTCCACTCAACTTTTTCACCAACGAGGCTAAGCCCAACGAGCGGGAGCTCAAGGTGATGACCTACAATGTAAGATACCTGCTGACCGACAGCAAGGACTCACTCCACCACTCTCTCTCGGCCATCATCCGCGAAGATCCTGACATCGTCCTGCTTCAGGAGTGCCGTGCCGACGACCCCACCCACTGGACCCGCTACAGCACGCAGGTCGACACGCTCATGGAGCGCTACCCGCATCGCGTGATCGAGTTCGACTCGATGGTGATGTGGTCAAAATTTCCGATAGACACACTGCGCATGGAGCAGTATCCCGACCCGTCGGCATTCTTCTCGGCAGCCGACATTGATATCGACGGCTATCAGCTGACGGTATTAAATGTGCATCTGCAGTCGCTGAGCCTGAGCAACAACGACAAGGAGCTCTACTATAATTTAACTGTAGGCAATTTAGCCACTATCACCGACGACCGGATCGACTCCACTCCCGAAAATCTCGTCAAGAAGCTATCAAGCGCGATGGAGAAGCGCGCCGAGCAGGCGATCCTGCTACGCAGCCAGATCGACAGCCTCGGGAGGAGCAACATCCTGGTGGCCGGCGACTTCAACGACATCGCCGACTGCTGGGCACAGCGCACCATCATGGGGCACGACCTCAAGAGCACATTCTCAGCAGTAGGGTTAGGTCCGACGATCAGCTACAATGCATTCCATTTCTACTTCAATATCGACCACATGCTCTACGGCGGCGACATCAGGCCGCTGAGCATCCGTCGCGGTCGCGAGCTCTCGTCTGACCACTATCCCGTAACAGCCACTTACGCCATACCGACCCATGACTAAACCGCGCATTATAGAATTTCCGAAGATATTCGACCCGAGAGGCAATCTGTCGGTGATCGAGAATGGCGACGGGCGCCTCCCCTTCGACATGGAGAGGTGCTACTGGATATATGATGTCCCGGGGGGCGAACTCCGCCACGGCCACGCTTTCCGCCGACAGGCCCAGGTGATAGTAGCCATAGCCGGGAGTTTCGACGTGATAGTCGACAGCGGCGACGGCCCAGTCACCTATCGCCTCTCGCGCTCCTACTACGGGCTCTATATTCCCCCGATGACATGGCGCTCGATCGAGAACTTCTCGACATGCTCCGTGGCGATGATTCTGTCGTCGACGCTTTATGACGAGAGCGACTATATCGAAGACTATCAACTATTCAAATCACTTGTCGGCCATGAATGAACAGAACTCGCACAGCACGTCGTCGCTCGACCACTGCCGCATAATCAGCCTGCCTCGCCACCGACACCCGAACGGGTCGCTGACCGTGGTGGAAAATGACGACTCCATACCGTTTGCCATTAAGCGCGTCTTCTATCTCTACGATGTGCCGGGCGACTCGGAGCGTGGCGGCCACTCGCATCACAAGGCTCAGGAGCTGATAGTGGCGGTCAGCGGCAGCTTCGACATAACGCTGACCGACGGCCACCGCACTGAGGTCTTCACACTGAAGCGACCCTATGAAGCGCTCTACATCGAGGCCGGCATCTGGCGCTCGCTCAACAACTTCTCATCAGGCTCCGTGTCGCTCGTGCTGACCTCGGAAAAATATGACGAGGCCGACTATGTACGCGACTTTAATGAATTCCAACGACTGACAGCTCACAAGATATGAATATACCCTTTCTCGACTTGGGGCGCCTCAACGCTCCCTACATGGATGACATCAACAGGGCACTGCTGCGTGTGGCCGCCTCGGGACGCTACGTCGGCGGTGAGGAGGTAGCCCGGTTTGAGAGCGAATTGGGGAATTACCTCGTACGACAATATGTGATCGGCGCCAGCAACGGCCTTGACGCGCTCAGACTGATTCTCGAAGGGTATAAGCGGCTGGGGCGGATGAAGGATGGCGACGGGGTAATCGTACCGGCTAACACCTACATAGCCACCATTTTAGCCATCGAAGCGGCCGGACTGCGACCCGTCGCGGTGGAGCCGTCGGAAGAGACACTCAATATCGACTCCGAGCTGATTGAGCGGTCGATTACTCCACGGACACGCGCCATCATGACCGTGCATCTCTATGGCCGGGTGGCGTGGGATGCCGCGATGGCCGATATCGCCGACCGATACGGCCTGCTTGTAATAGAAGACAATGCGCAGGGACTCGGCTCCCGCTCGCAATTGCCGGGACGTTCCGAAAGCATAATGGCCGGAGCACTGGGCGATGCTGCCGCCCTAAGTTTCTACCCCACGAAAAACCTTGGTGCAATGGGCGACGCAGGAGCGGTAGCGACGGACGATGAGGGGCTTGCCAAGGCCGTAAGAGCACTCGCCAACTACGGCTCCGACCGCCGCTACCACAACATCTATCGCGGCTTTAACTGCCGACTTGACCCGGTACAGGCAGCCGTACTCTCGGCCAAGCTGCATGGGCTCGACCGCGACAATGATCGCCGGCGTGAGATTGCGGCTATCTATGACGCCAAAATCAGCAACCCGAGGGTCAGACTGCATCGCATCAACCCTCAGAGCCAGACCAACTATCATCAATACGTCATCTCCGTAGATGGCGACCGCGAGGAGTTTCGCCGGTTGCTGTCCGAAGCCGGGGTTGTGACCGACGTCCACTATGCCGTGCCGCCCCACCTCCAGCCCTGCTACGAGGGGGAGCTTGGCGGCCCCTACCCGATCACCGAAAAAATAGCGCGACAAGTAGTCAGCCTACCTATCGCGCCTTATCTTACGGATGCCGAAGCCGAGTATGTGGCTTCAGTCATTAATAGCGTTCGTCTTTCTTAAAACTTGCCTTTTAGGACATTAAGAGCCTCGTCATAGTGGGGCTCCTCGGTCACTTCATGGTTCATGTCCGCATAGGCGATGTTGCCCTTTTCGTCGATGATCACGACCGCACGGGCAAGCAGGCCCTTGAGGGGGCCGTCAACGATCAGCACACCATAGTTTTTAGCAAACTCGGGCTCGCGGAATGCTGACGCGGGAGTCACGTTTGTGATGCCCTCGGCCGTGCAGAAGCGGCCGGCGGCGAAGGGAAGGTCTACAGAAACTGCCAGCACTACAGTATTGTCAAGAGCTGCTGCCTCCTTGTTGAATCGGCGCACGGATGTAGCGCAGACAGCAGTATCAAGGCTTGGGAAGATGTTGAGCACCACGCGCTTGCCGGCGTAGGTCTCTTTGGTTACTTCCTCAAGAGCGGGGGTTACGAGACGAAATTCGGGAGCGGCAGAGCCTACACGGGGAAGCTCGCCAAAAGTGTGGCACTCAGTGCCAGAGAAATAGATTGTTGCCATAGTATCAGTTGTTGTTTAGTTGTTTACATTAATGCCATTTTCTGTATAACAACTGAAGTAAGGTCTTTGTTGTAGCCGAGGGTGACATCGGCGACTTTTCCGTCGCGCCCGACGTAGATAACGGTCGGAGTCACCGTTACGCCGCAGTCGCGGGCGAGGCCGCGGGCCCCGAGCAGGAGGTACTCTCCGGGGCGGAGTCGGCCGACAATCTCCTGAGCGCGGTCGGCATCGTTGCTTCGGAAGGCGATGACGAGGTCGAATGAGGAGAGAGCCTTGTCGGCAGCCGAGCGTATGGCATCAAGGGTGGATCCCGCAGTGGCGACAGCATCGTCGACAATCAGGATGACAGTCGGATTATCCAGACGGTCGCCCCGATGATAGGTGAAGCGCTCGCCGGAGGCAGAGGGAGACGAGAAGGTGGGAAGAGGTGTGCCGGGAAGATTTTCGACCTTGAAATTGCTCTCGCGGAAGCGCTCGAACACGTCGGGATAGAGCGCAATCAGGTCTTCCTCAGTCGCAAGGGGGAACGACTCTGCGGACGGGGAGTTATAGCGGATGGAAACCGACTGCTCGCTGATAGATCCGGGATTATTCTCCATCTCAATGGTGCGGATCATGCCGCTCTCTGGATCGAAGACGTAGACTACCTCGCGGCTTACATATCCGTGATACATTATTTGGCCTTTGACTATGGCTGCTTTTTCTCCATTATAGAGGGTGTCCGGCACATACTTATATATAAATGTGGAGTCAGCGGCAAGTTCGGCGAGCTCCGAGCCGACCATCTGCGGTAGGATGTCGACAAACTGCGCCTGGAGCTGGACGCCCCCTTTACCCATAATGAACGGGATAGAGTCCCAGTCGTAATGATACTCCTGGAGGCGGTTGTTGCGGTAGCGATAGTGGTGGCGGTCAAAATAGGCTGAGAAGCCGTCGCTCTCCTTCAACTCCCACTTTATCAGGTAGTCGACGGGCGACAGTGGGTCATCAGCCACGGCAGTTGACTGCATCTCGACGGTGTATTCTACCGGATCCTCAGCCTGAGGGAGGAGCACTGAGTAGGTCACACTACCCTGATAATCGGTGAGTGTCGAAAGCTTAGAGGTAATATCATCCAACGACAGACGGGGCGCAGCCGAAGCTGAGGTCACAGCCATACCTATGATGGCTGTCAATATATGTTTTACTTTCATGATACGTAGCTTTTCAGGCAAAGATAGCGATTAGGATTAAGAAATCCTACCCCCGGGGCACAGATCAGCGGGTGACGATCATGTATTCACCCTGCGAACCGGCACCGACGTAGTATTTCTGCAATCCGTAGCCGAGCTCGGCAGCGGGGCCTGAGAGGGGCTGACCGTAGTTGGAGAATATGGAGTAGATGCTGCCGCATTTAGGGCAAAAAGCATTGAGGGTCTCCTCGTCGACGACTATGCGTACATCCGCCTTGCACTCTACGGGGCATGCCAGGTCGTAGGCTCGTGGAGCACCGAGGATGTCGCCGACTATCAGCAGTCCGCCGAAGCCGGTCTGCGACAAGGCGGTATATGGGAAATTGGAGGGCACACGCTGCTCCTTGATGTATCGGCGATGCGACATCGCTCCTACTACTCCGTAGGTGGTCCACTCAGCCACAGTGTAGAACTGGAGTCTGACCGGTGCCGGCGGAATACGCTGGTCATCAAGATGGTGGCAAGCTGTCAGCGCCATCAGGATGGTCAGGAGACAGAGGCGAAATCTCATTGACAAAGGAGGGCTATCATGCGTCCGAAGCCATCGACTGCGTCCTGGAGCCTGGAGCCCACTAAGGCGCGGAGCATCATGGGAATCTCAATGTCGATTGTGGCAGCTACCTCGGTAGCTTCGGGAGCGACGGACTTGAGGTCGACGGCAATAGCTACGGGGACTGGTGTAGCAGTCACGGGGCCATAGACGATGCGGGTGGGAGACACTGTCTCAACTACCTCGAAAGCCACTTCGCCCATGGGGGTGGCGATCGAGAGCATTCCGTCAGCGATCTTGATCTCGCCGGCCTGGGCTGTGACCTCGGCAGGTATTTGGCTAACGGCGTCGCTCAGATTGTCGAAATCACTGAGACGCTGAAAGATATTCTCAATGGGCTTCTCTACGAGTGTGGGCTTTCCCTTGTAAGTAGACATCGGCACTATTATTTTTTGGGAACCCAGTTGGCAGGATCTTCGCGCCACTCAGAGAGGGTCTGGATGTCCTGCTGGCGAATATAGTTGGTCTCGAGAGCCGCCTGAAGCATTGAGTTATAGTTGGACAGCGTGCGGAGGGTGACGCCGGCCTCGGCAAACTTCTCTTCGGCTACGGGGAAACCATAGGTGAAGATAGCGGCCATGCCGACTACCTCGCAACCTGCAGCGCGTAAAGCCTCCACAGCCTTCAGGCTACTGCCGCCGGTAGATATAAGGTCTTCGATCACGACTACGCGCTGACCGGGGCGCACATTGCCTTCGATAAGATTCTCAAGGCCATGGTCCTTAGGAGTAGAGCGGACATAGACGTAGGGGAGTCCGAGCTCGTCGGCTACGAGCGCGCCCTGAGCGATGGCACCGGTAGCCACGCCTGCGATAGCATCGGGGCGGGGGAAATTCTCCATGATGATGCGGCAAAGCTCAACTTTGATAAATGTGCGGACTTCCGGATACGACAGAGTCTTGCGATTGTCGGTATAGATGGGAGAGTTCCATCCTGAAGCCCAAGTGAAGGGGTTGTCCGGCTGAAGTTTGATTGCACTGATTTTCAGCAGTTTTTCTGCAAGAAGTCGATCGATCTGTTCCATTTTAAGTTGATTTTAGCTTGTTGGAAAATTTCTTTAGTACAAAAGTACAAAACCGATAGGACATATTGAAATATCCCATCGGTTTTAATAAATTTTTTCTATTTTTTCGATTAGAACACGGTAGCGACGAATCCGCCCTGCGACTGCATGACGACCTTCGGAGCTTTCTTGCCGACGGTCAGGATCTCCTTGACAGGACTGCCGTCCTTGCTGTCGCGGATAATCTCGACCCGGTCGCCCTTATCCAGGCCCGGGAGCTCGATCTCCATGGGAGAGGGCGTGGCATTGACTCCGGCGATATAGCGGGTGGAACCGTGAGTGCGCTCAAGGACAACGAATTGGCCGGGATAGCCATCGACGTAGCGGGTCGAATCCCAAGTGGTGGGGACCTGCTTCATAAACTCGATGCAGACCTCGGGGGCGTCGGTCAGATTATTGGGTGCGAGAGCAAAGTTCTGTATCGGGTTCTGGAAGAGAACTGCAGTGGCGAGCTCGAAGGCATCGGTCGTGCGGCGCACATTGCCCTTCTTGTTGTCGCGATTCATATATTTATTAAGGAATGTGCCTCCAAACTCCATTGATCCGACGGTGTTGCGGATGAAGGGGTGGAGTGTGGCATTGAATGCTTCTTCATCGCAGAAATGCTGCTGGAAATAAATGTTTTCGCTGGCAAGTACAGCCTCGGAACCGACATAGTTGGGATACATGCGCTCCCAGCCTCTGGGGAGGGTGCAGCCGTGGAAGATCACCATCAGCCCGTTGTCATCAGCATCTGAGAGGATTGACTCGTAGAGGCGCATGGTCTCCTGCTTGTCGCCGCCAAAGAAGTCGACCTTAATACCTTTGACGCCGAGATCGCGCAGCCATCGCATCTCACGCTTGCGGACTATGGGATTGTCCATGTGGTTGATGGGGCCCTGCTCGATATCATTCCAATAGCCTGACGAGCTGTACCACATGAAGACGTCGATCCCCTTACTATGGGCATATTCTATCAGCTCGGGCAGACGCTCGCGACCGATATTGTTGTCCCACCAGTTGTCGACGAGGATATACTCGTAGCCCATTGTCTCGGCGAGATCTACATATTTCTTGAGGTCATCGAGATTGATGCTGTCGTCCTGCCAGAGGATCCAGCTCCATGTGCCGCGGCCATAGCGATAGTCATGGCCGGTAGCATACAGCGGCTCGACGACATCCCAAGGTACAGTGGTCTCGACGATGGGAGCGAGGGTGCGACCCACGGTGATCGTACGCCAGGGGGTCACGGCAGGGAGGGCCTGAGCGGCTCCGGTATTGCCGTTGCCATTGTTCTCGCCCGGCATCGGATAGGCGATTGTATAGAGGCCGTCGTTCTGATATTCAGAGAGATGGGATGCGCAATAATGACTGTCAACGCCGGTCTCGGAGATGAGTACCCACCCTTCGTCAGCTACCTTGAACAGGCAGGGGAAGGTGTAGCCGTGGCCATACTGTGAAGTTGTATCCATGGGAGCGTCAGCGACATACTCCTCCTCGTAGGAGGGCTTGGTGCGCTTCCACCCTATCATCGGATCGCTCTGAGGGGTAATGAATGTGGTCGTGCCCTTGGGGAAGCGGAAGCCTGTGGCCTCGCTGTCGATATAGATCGAGCCGGTGTCACCCTCTTTGGGGATGATATAGCGGAAGGCGACGTCATTGTCGCCGACGAGGAACTCGACGCTCCAGCTGAGGCTGTCGACGCCGACAAAGGTGACGACGGTCTTGTTGTATTCAGTCTCGACGCGGCTCTGCTTGATGCGGTCGAGTGTGTAGTCAAATTTGACGGGGGTGAGGTCAGTGGCGGTCATCGACTTCGACTTGCCGAAGACACCGATATTAGTGGTAAGCCCCAGAGGGGATTGGCGAAGCATCGTGCTGCCGTCATAGTCTACGCTGTAGACGGGATATTTGCCACGAAGCAGCTCGACATCGACAGCGAGCTTGCCGTCGGGGCTCTTTACGGTCAGCGCAGCGGCCGGGAGGGATAGAGAGATGGCAAAGATCAGAGGGTAAAAGCGTTTCATGTCAAGTATTTTGTGTGAGGTTTGTGGGAGAGTATGCGTGGAGATCAGCGACGCATACAGCCTGTCAGGGATCTATCATAAATAAAGCGAGAACCGCCAAATCAGGGGTTGATTCGGGGTCTCTCGCCTTATATACTTTGGAGAGTGGAATTATTTCACCTTAGCATCGAGCTCAGCGCCTGCTTTGAATTTAACAGACTTGCGGGCAGCGATTTCGATTTTTTCTTTTGTGCGGGGGTTGATACCTGTGCGGGCACCTTTTTCGCTAACAGCGAAGGTACCGAAGCCGAGAAGGGCTACTTTGTCACCTTTAGCGAGAGCTTCGCTGATAGCGCCGAGAGTAGCGTCGAGGGCAGCCTTTGCGTCTACCTTGGTCAGGCCAGCCTTTTCGGCGATGGCATTGATAAGTTCAGTCTTGTTCATGATAGATGATAATAATGGTTAAGTCATTAAACTACGCAAATATAAGCATAGTTAGTGAGTAATCAACTTTTTTATTTAAAAAAATTCACTGAGGCAATCATTTTTTTGTAATTTTGTAGTGTAGAGCTATATCACATGACTGCTTATCATCTTTAATTATCACAATATGAGACTTATAATCGAAAAAGACTACACTGACGTATCCCGCTGGGCCGCCAATTATGTAGCAGCGCGCATCAATGCCGCCAAACCAACTGCCGAACATCCCTTCATCCTCGGCTGCCCCACCGGAAGCTCTCCCCTGGGTATGTATCGCAACTTGATCGAACTCTATAAAGAGGGCAAAGTATCATTTGAGCATGTAGTCACATTCAATATGGACGAATACTGCAATCTCCCCCGCGAACACTCTGAAAGCTACTACAGCTTCATGTGGAACAACTTCTTCTCTCACATCAACATCAAACCTGAGAATGTCAACATCCTCAACGGTAATGCTGCTGACCCCGAGGAAGAGTGCCGTCGCTATGAGGAGAAGATCGCATCTTACGGCGGTATCGACCTGTTCATGGGTGGTGTAGGTCCTGACGGCCACATCGCATTCAATGAGCCCGGATCATCACTGACCTCAAAGACCCGCATGAAGACTCTGACCACTGACACCATCATCGCCAACTCCCGCTTCTTCGAGGGCAAAGTGGATCTCGTGCCGAAGACCGCTCTCACCGTAGGTGTAGGCACCGTGATGGCTGCCAAGAGCGTGATGCTGATCGTCAACGGCCACAACAAAGCTCGAGCACTCAAACATGGCGTCGAGGGTGGCATCTCACAGATGTGGACAATCTCAGCTCTGCAGATGCACCCGAAGGCTATTATCATTGCCGACGAAGCCGCCTGCGGCGAACTGATGGTCGACACCTACCGCTATTTCAAGGATATCGAGAAAGACAACCTCGATCCCGCCACCCAGCTCTAACAGCCCATCCCCACGATAAATAACAAAGTCCCGACCTCACCGGCCGGGACTTTTTCCATGTGTGTCTGAGAGATTATTCCGCAGTGGGGCGCTCGATGCCATCCTTCTGACAGCGTGCGGTCATCGCCTCGATACGCGACTTTGTCTCGGGATGAGATGAGAACATCTTTGTGAAGTAGGTCGTCTTGGCATTGTCGCCACCCTCCATGCTCTGAAACTTCTCGAAGGCCATTACCATCCCCCAGGGATTGCGTCCATGTGCGACAAGGAAATCGTAGCCGCAATTATCAGCCTCTTTCTCCTGTTTCTGAGAATATTTTGCGCCGATAAGGGCTGTACCGAGCGTGCCAAGCTGTGACTCTGTGAGTGCAGCCGCCTTACCACCGGTAGATGCGATCGCATCCTTGAGCGCGCCGGTCATGAGCTCATTTTTAAAAGCATTCTTGCTGTGGCGCTTGATGACATGACCGATTTCATGACCGATTATACCCATCAACTCGTCGTCGGTCATTATATCCATCAGCGAAGAGAATACGCGGACGCTGCCGTCCGGGCAAGCGAATGCGTTGACATCGATGACATCATACACCTTGAAATTCAATGGTATACCATCAGCATCGGTGATCCCCTCGGTAAGGCGAGCGAGACGCTGAGCGTATGGGCTGTCGGCAGGGGCGACAGGATTGTTTTTATCCATCCATTCGACTGACTCCTTACAGTAGTCGGCCATTTGCTCATCAGAGAGCGTCAGAGCCTGTACAGCTTTTGCACCGCCCTGCGCTACCTTCTTAAGGTTGACCTTAAACTGACCTGACATGGTAGATGTGCCGACAGCGGCGAGGGCGAGGCATAGTGCGATTACAATCTTTTTCATATTCATTAAATCTATAGATCTATTTGTATAATTTTGCGACAAAATTATACATCAAAATCCAAATGACAAAATCAATTATCTACCATTACCCATTGTAAACGACGATTCAAGCACGACTCTGTCAGTTGCATCCACGATATGGCTCAGCCGGTTGCCGTCGTATGATATATAGAGGTCGTCGACCATTCCGATACTGCCGTCGGAGGTTTTGCCCCAGCGCTTTATCTCCCGCAGAGCCGAGTTCAGATCATAATTATGTCGGTATAAGACTTTCAACGAGCTGCTTTAAGGTATTATAATACAAATATTCACCTATTTTTTTACGCGAAAACGGGCTCGGTCATATTCAGTCCATTTTTTATCATAGTTTCGCCACGCGGGTAAGACGTCGGGGTTATCACCGAAGCTCCATCGGCTCCACCATGTAGTGTCGATCATATTATATTTTTCATATAG
>JAAVFS010000096.1 GCA_014800605.1 Bacteroidales bacterium
GAACATACATAAGAAACTTATAGCAATCCTATGTTTCTGACTTTTGTATAAATCGACTTCTTCCACAGTGCAAAATTACAAAAAAATGGCACAAGCAAAAATCACGGTAGACGGCATTTGCGAAAAAGTGAAAAATTTGCGGTACGAAAACATCATAGGAGATTTGGCACACAATTCAGCGCCGTTAGATGCACGGTTAAGGAAGTCACATGAGACCTATCACCATAAAGCCCTTCAAGAATCACGATACGACAATTTTTTCCGCCAAAGTGTTAAAACACCGCAACCGAGGCGCTCAGCTCAAAAGGAAAAATCTTCCGTTCCTAAATGAGAGGCGTTGAGACGGCGATTTCTCTATCTTTCGGCTCGTCAAACTGTATGCTTGAATTTTAATAAATCTACCCCCGCTTGACCAATGCACCTGAATTTCGTCTTGAGCCCTTTATCTGGGGTATTCCAGTCATAGTAGTTTGAGTGTTAGGGATTAAACTTGTTACGGACTTCGTTGTGGTACACTCCTAAACCGTGTACCACATTCACTGAAAAATGTACCACAAAATGTACCGGATTTCCCGACATATCATCAAGGCTGAGGCACCTGTCCTCCATATCCCGGGCTTGGAGGGCGGTCATACCACTCAACTCTCTGATATTTGCTATTTTGTGCTAAATTCTCCCAAAAGAGAAACGGCACACAACAGCATGCCGTCGAAGTCAGTTATTCTTGTAGGCGGTACACGCGTGGTACATTTTTCAGAGAATGTGGTACACGGTTTAGGAGTGTACTACAACGAAGTCCGTTATAAGTTTAATCCCTAACACTCAAACTACTATGACTGGAATACCCCAGATAAAGATTATTTTCGACCGTCGCAAGAAGGCGTCGGCAGTCACCACCGGAACCGTCGAGGTCGAGGTATCGTACAACCGCGAGCGCGTCCGCCTCTCGACAGGCGTTGCCGTTCTCAAACAACAGTGGCAGGGCAACCAGGTGGTGAACCATCCTGAAGCTGGCAGACTCAACGACCAGATCCGGCGTGTGTACGACGGCATACGCGAGAAAATGTCCTCCATCGCGTCTCAAAGGGTGTCGACATATCCACTGTGAGCAAGATGCTCGCCCACTCCAACGTAGCCATGACCGAGAAATACGCCCAAGTTCTCCAGACAAGCGTAATCAAGGGTTACGGCTTATTGAAATAGATACTTGTATCTCCCTCTTGTCATTCAGCCTTAGGCTGATCAAACAAGAGGGAGATCTAGTATTCTTTTATCTCATCTCCCGACACCTTTGGGGACACTCTTTCGGTCTCTTTATGGGATACTTTTGGGGACACAATATTATATAAAGAATTATATAAAGAAAAATATAAATATTCTTCTCTCCCTCCCATAACCTGCGAGAAAAAAATTTATTGCTAAATCGGCCTAACCCTCTGGCGATTATTGCCCTTATGGATTTTTTTTATTAACTTTGCATTTGAAATGATAAAATTTGAACTAGTAGCAAGACTACACGACATAAAACAGACTGTCATCGAGGCAAATGTTTCGATGTCTTACTTATGTCTATACCTCGATCGCAATCGAAGTTCCCATTGGGCAAGCTTTCAGACGGTACCTTTATCTTGCTATAGTGGAACCTTATGATTCTATCAAATGCAAGTGAGATACAAATCGCTGTTGATATAACCCTGAAATACTAATCCCCACATGCATCACTTTGATAAATTTGACATACGAGTCTATGATAGATTCATCGAAAAATTTGCCGACCGTTACATAAAACAGCGGTCAGAATTATTTGGGGGCATTAATGAAGAATTATTAGAATTGGCAGAATCTGTGGGTTGCGGATTTGATCTTAACTCTTTATTGCAGATAGTAAAGCAGAATTCAGTTGCTTCCGACCCTAAAAGAGAGAATGGAGACAAACCTTCGCCATTTAAGGATATTTATAGAAGTGACCTCGGAGAGTTACTGACTACTTATTATTTTGAAGAAAAGATATCCGAAGATCGTAGATTTTTAATCCCGATTAAAAATATTTCATACCGAGAAAGATTTGATTTACCTGGGCGTGGATTTGATGCTATAGGATATCGAAACGAACCAGATAAAGTTAACGTTTTAATTGGAGAGGCAAAAGTTTCGTCACAAAAAGCAAATCCACCCCATGTTGTTGATAAACATGATGACTCAATATATAAGTCTCAAAAGAGTCATCATGATGATACTGGTATGGTTTTACAGCGGCTCACAGATTATTTACGTCGATTACCTTCTAATAATCATTTTTTAGTTATTGCAGGTGTGGTGATAAATATGAAACAAGGAAATACTGATAAATATGATATAACCTATGGATGCGGACTTGTACGAGATTATAAATGTGTAGATGAGACTAAGGATTTTGGAAAGATGCGGTCACTATCACATGAATTTGAACCAGGAATGGTGGATTTTGCCATTTTTTCATTTACGGAAAAAACTATCGATGAAACCGTTGAGCTGTTTTACCAAAAAGTAAAAGAACTGGTACGATGAAGAGTAACGAATATATACAACAAATTCTCAATGATGATGATATAAAGTCTCTGTTAAATAAGAGTAATCAAATGTATCATCTTCAATCAGTATGTCCCAAAGATTCTATTTTGGACTCTTCTGAGATTGAATTGTCATGTCGTCTTGCTTTTTTATTAATAGGGCTTTCTTTTAAAGAAAATTCAGATTCCAAGTGGAAAGAATATGCATATAAACTTCTTAAGAATCTTCAAATTCGACGTAGAGAAGATATCGATCTATTTGACAAAATAATGGGGTATGATATCTCAGATAAGTCCTTAATCTATTATTTCTATTTATCTAGCCTTGCACTAGTTTTAGATAAAACGATTTCAGCTAGGATAGAATTAAACGATTATGTTGATTCTGGTAACGAGGAAAAATCATGGTCAAAGCGAGTATTTTCAGGAATCTTGAAGTCTCTTTTCTTTCTCATTAGGAAAAGTAATGGTTTTGAGGATATACGTAAATCCATCCTTGAAATATCTAAATTACAAAGAGAACAATCTAAATTTGAAGAGGAGTATTTAAATAAATTTGATATACATACCCAAAAGGAGGAAGCACTTGTTTTAGTTAGCTTATACCATACATCTAAGGCCATAACTGAAACCGCTGAATATCTTTTAAATGGATACGAATACAAGAAACGCATAGATAATGTTGTAAGACAACATATTGATATAGCGTTAGAAATCATGCCTTCAAACATTCGTTTAAGAGATTTTGTATATATAATACACCAAGATTTACTATGCTTAATACGCAATTCTATATGGTATGGGACAGCATTCCAAGACCAAATAAAGAAACTATGTATCTTTAAAAGTACCCAAGATATTTTGGAACTTTTACCTTCCCAAAGGCAGGCAATGCAGCAGAATCTATTTGACGTATATGCAAATGCGTCAATAGTACAGATGCCTACGAGTGCAGGAAAAACGATGTTGGCTGAATTCAATATCGTCTTAACAAAATCTTTGCGAAGAGATGCGAAGATCGTATATGTTGTGCCATCACGAGCGTTAGTAAATCAAGTATATTTTGATTTGCGAAAGGATTTGGCAGCACTTGAACTTAATGTAGAGCGTACTTCATCAGCCACTGAGATTGATCCGACTGAAGCAGATTTCCTAATAGCTGATGATGTTGATATTATTGTTTCTACACCAGAAAAATTAGACTTACTTATCCGTAGGTCTCATTCTTCTGTTGAGGATGTATCGTTGTTTATAATAGATGAAGCTCATACAATTGAAAACGGAGAAAGAGGCGCTAAACTCGAATTGCTAATTTCTATGTTGAGAAGAGAACGTCCAAATGCAAAGTTTATGTTATTGTCTCCGTTTCTCCCTGGAGATAAGGAGGCGTTAACAGAATGGTTAGGAGGTGGAAATATAATCAACGTAGATTGGAAGCCATCTGAAAAAATTATAGTTGGCTTATCTGCCACTAAAAAGAAAGCTAAGTTTAAACTACTAGAGTCTGCCTATAGTTTCAATTTGTATCAGGAAGAAGAAGTGGAAATAAAAAATCCTTATTCTTTAAAATCGGCATCAAAAAAGGATCGTATTTTAGAATTTTCATGTCACCATTTTTCTGCCAAAGGAAAAACTGAGCTTATCCTATGTCAAGGTAGGAGAACAGCCAATAAGGTGGCAGAAAAAATTTATGGATGGGTAGACTCTTCTGTCTACAGTGAAGAAATACAACTAGTACAAAAATATATTGATGAAGAATTAGGTTGTTCGACTTCTTTTTCCAGATTCCTAGGAAAGGGAGTTGCGGTCCACCATGCTGGATTATCCGATGAAACAAAACTGCTTACTGAGCACTTAATCCGCCGAGGATTGATTAATTTTGTATGTGCAACTACAACAATTGCAGAAGGAGTTAATTTCCCAGTATCGACAGTCTATTTTGATACATATTACCGAGGTAGCCATGACAATGTTTTAAGTGCAAATGATTTCTGGAATATTGCTGGCAGGGCAGGCCGTACATTTGTTGATGATTTTGGTAAAATTATATTGCCATTTAATACAGATAAAAATGCAGAAACAGGAAAATCCATCATTCGTAAGGGTGCTGAGGAATTAACAAGTGTTTTAGCAAAGCTATTTGTTGATCGGGAATACATCCTTCAAACATTAACGAAAGAACGAGGAATAGAAGTTTTAATGCAGGAATATAAGGAGTCGTTTGCTCCCATATTCCAGTATTTTGTACATTTATTAAATGTAGCAGATAATGAATATGCAGTTGAAATAGATGACTTATTTAAAGATTCGTTAGTATATTTCATGTTAGATAATGACCGACAAAAGAATAAATTTATTGATCTATGCCGTCAAATCTACCTTACAATTCAAACTAGATATGCGAATAATATTGGTGCTCTTAAGTATGCCGACAAGACTGGTTTTTCCGTTCCTTCTGTCTTGCAGATCATGCATCAAAAAGCCTCTAATCCTGCAATTTCAGACTTAAATACCTGGACACCAAATGTGATGTTTAATCGTAGGAATCCCGCTAATCTGACTCAGAAAATAAAGGCAATTTCTGAACTACGAGAAACAGGGCTTGGCACTGATGATAAGAGCGCACCGTTTAATCCAGAGTTGGTTGCAAAAATGATTATACAATGGGTTAAAGGAGATAAGATAAATGCAATATCCTCCATACACCCTCATTTTGCTGACGATGATACAGACATTCGTTTAACCGATTTTGTTTCATATATGAACCAGTTAAGATTCAAGGCATCATGGGGACTTAGTGCACTTGAAGGTATTGTTAAAGGAAATGAGAACGAGGTAAAGGATTCTTATATTCCATCATATGTCTATTATGGTGTGGATAATAATTCATCTTTAGCAATGCGGATGCTAGGTATCCCTCGTTCGTTGTCATTTTCACTATCTCAAATAATTACTCAGCCAATTTCGCAATATTCGTTTTCAAAATTACGTAATATGATAAATTCACTGTCTCTTGAGAACTGGGAAAATTTAAAACCTAAACACTCGAGATTGACAGGAGAAGAATGGAAACATATCGTCGAGATACTGATGAAATAACACATAAAGAAGATATTTATATCAAGCGTGACACATTGATTTTCTTATACTTATTACCCATACTGAGTGCAAAAGCCATTTGGTCTTTGATGATAAGCTCACCCTTTTACAGTCCGGCAATAGCGGCGCGGATCTCTTGTAGTTCCGTGCCACTTACACCGAATAGGTCTTTGATAACCTTGTCGTCGATTGTCTATTGCTTCATAATTAAAGGGTACTGAGCGTTAGCGTAGAAATCGAAGCCCTTGTTTTTGAAGTCAGCCATATTCTGCGTAGCGAGAATAATAGACAGTCCCTTATTGCGACCTACCGCAATAAGGTTACGGAGTGGGCGGTTATCAAAACTCAACATATAATGAGCCTCGTCGATAATCGAGAAGTGGCGAATTTCTACTACATCCTTGACGGGGTAGTGTTTCACTGAGTGTGTCTGAGGCAAGTTGACTCAAGCCTGTAGACTTCAGGTGACGGTGCAAAGTAAGCATTAACTGAACGTAAGCATTAACTAAACGTAAGCATTAACTGAACGTAAGCATTAACTGAACGTAAGCATTAACTGAACTACACATTGCAGGTTCAACTTATGACCATGTCGGCTACAACCGCTGGAAGTTGTAGCCGACATGGTAGTTTATTGGGGGTATCACTTTGCAAGTTGTCGTACTGGAGTTGTCATGATCGCTTCGGGATGGAACTCCTTCCATTTATGAGGAAGCAGGCCCCGGAGTTCATCTTCGGAAGCTTTCTCGAAGTACGGCATCGAGGCTATGACGGAGTTGAGGTAAAGCC